>JAQUAC010000275.1 GCA_028687415.1 Acidocella sp.
AGGGCGGCGGCATCACCCTGAATGGCCATAAAGTTATTCAACTGATTGATTTTGAAGTTTTCATTGGCAAGCCGCGTCAGCGCCGCCTCGCGCTCCACGCCGATTCCATGCACGCCCGGCACCCGTGCGCCCAGGCAGAGCAGCGCCGCCCCGGCCCCGGTGCCGGCCTCCAGTACAATCTCGCCCGCTTTGGCCGGCAGGCAGGCGGCAAGCAGAACCGGCTCAAAGCCGCTGCGGTGCCCGGTGCGCAGCTGCTTATATATAAGCAGCCCATCCAGCAGCGCACCTGTTGATACCTCCTCTGTCATGGTAAGCTTGACCCTTCTAAAAACCCGCCCGATATGGTGGTAACGCAAATCAGGCTGACAGGTTAGGGCGCTTAAATTGGACGGTGCGACGCCATTGACGATCGATGCTCTCGGGCGGCTTACGTCGCTGCTGGAGAGGGAGCTGCAGGCCACCAACCAGGCCATCGTGGCCCGGATGGACTCTCCGGTGGCGCTCATCCCGCAACTCGCGGCGCATCTGGTGGCCGCCGGTGGCAAGCGCCTGCGTCCGCTGCTCACTCTGGCCGCGGCCAAGCTCTGTGGCTATCAGGGCGAGCGTCAGGTGAAGCTCGCCGCCTGCGTCGAGTTCATCCACACCGCCACGCTGCTGCATGATGACGTGGTGGATGAATCCATGCTGCGCCGGGGCTATGCCAGCGCCAACGCGGTGTTCGGTAACAAGGCTTCCGTGCTGGTGGGAGATTTCCTCTTCGCCCGCGCTTTTGAGCTGATGGTCGAAGATGGTTCGCTGGAGGTGCTGCGTATTCTGTGCAGCGCTTCGGCCACCATCGCCGAGGGCGAGGTGCTGCAACTCACCACGCAGAACGACCTGTCTACCACCGAGCAAAAATATTTCGACGTCATCCGCGGCAAGACCGCCGCTCTGTTCGCCGCCGCGTGCGAGGTGGGGGGCGTTATTGCCGATTGTCCGCCGGAGCAATGCGCGGCGCTGGCGCGGTTCGGTATGGATCTCGGCATGGCCTTCCAGTTGGTGGATGACGCACTGGATTATTCCGCCGACCAGGCGGAGCTGGGCAAGACCGTGGGCGACGATTTCCGCGAGGGCAAGCTCACCTATCCGGTGCTGGTCGCCCTGGCCGGGGCCGATGCCAGTGAACACGCATTCTGGACCCGCACCATCGAGCAGGGGGAGCAGACCGAGGAGGATCTCCAATCCGCCCTGGCGCTGATCAAGAAGCACGACGCCACGGGGCGCAGCATCACTCGCGCCAACCAGTTCATCGACTCGGCTTGCGCGGCGCTGGATGCGTTCCCCGCGAGCGAGATGCGCGGTGTGTTGGAGGATGTGGCCCGCTACACCACGGCGCGGCGGTTTTAGCGCTTATACCCGCTACCCGCACGATATCGTCCTCGCCGAGATACGCGCCGGATTGCACCTCGATCAGTATCAGGGGAATTTTCCCTGGGTTGAACAGCCGGTGCACGCAGAGCGATCACCCGAGATCAGGCTCTCGTAAAATCCCCAGGGGCGGTACATGCGGTTATGCTCGCGCGCCTTGCCTGGACAGGGAGGGTGAGACGATAGCAGTCTCCATGCGTTAGCCCCTTGTCATGACAAAGCTGAACGCATCGTAATCATGAAAAACGGCCCGAGAACATTTTTTTTCGGCAATGCTTCGGCTGGGCCGGCGTAAGGGGGGCGGCGCCCCCCTTTGTGGTCAGACTTTGTCGGCCTGGGTCAGCACGGAGGTGATGGTTGAGCGCACGACGTTGACGGTGACATTGGGGGCAATTTCAAGGTCGATCTCGCTGCTGCCCTCGGTGGTCTTCTTCACGATGCCGACAATGCCGCCCGCCGTGACCACCTTGTCGCCACGCTTCAGCGTGCTGAGCTTTGCCTTCAGCAGTTTCTGCTGCTTCTGCTGCGGCATGATGAGCAGGAAGTAGAAGACGACAAAAATGAGCACCAGGGGCGCGAATTGGATGAGCGAGGCGATGGTGCTGCCGCCGCCGGAGACGGTCTGGGCGAAGGCTGGGGACATAAACATGGAAGCTCCTGGTTGCCGTGAGTTACGGCGGACCATAGGTTGCGCGGCGATGCAGTCAACAGGCGGGCAACGCAAAACCTGAATCGCCCGCCCAATGAGGATGAAGAGAATGGACGACACACTGCTCCGCCGAATTGCCGACGCGCTGGACCGGCTGGCTCCCCCGCCGCCCGGCGTGCCGGACCTTTCCGCGGCGGATGGCTTTGTCTGGCACCCGGAGCGCGGCGCGCTGGCGCCTGTGAGCCGAATCGCGCGGGTAGAGTTGGAGCTGCTGCGGGGGGTGGAGGCGCAGAAGCAGATATTGCTGGATAATACCCGCCGTTTCGCCGCCGGGCTGCCGGCCAATAACGCCATGCTTTGGGGCGCGCGCGGCATGGGCAAATCCTCGCTGGTGAAGGCGGCGCATGCCGAGGTGAACCGTGAGACCCCAGGCGCGCTGGCGTTGATCGAGATACACCGCGAGGACATTCGTACCCTGCCGGAGTTGTTGAACGTGTTGCGCGAGGTGCCGCGCCGCTGCGTGATTCTGTGCGACGACCTCTCCTTTGAGAGTGAGGATGCCGATTACAAGGCGCTGAAATCGGTGCTGGATGGCGGTATCGAGGGGCGGCCCGAGAACGTGCTATTCTACGCCACATCGAATCGGCGGCATCTGATGCCGCGCGACATGATCGACAATGAGCGCTCAAGCGCAATCAACCCCGGCGAGGCGGTGGAGGAGAAAGTCTCCCTCTCCGACCGTTTTGGCATCTGGCTTGGTTTTTATAACGGTACGCAGGACGTGTTCTTCGCCATGGTGGAGGGCTACGCCGCCGCATACAAACTGCCGGTCAGTCAGGAAGACCTGCGCGCCGCGGCGGTGGAATGGTCCGTCACCCGTGGCGGGCGCTCCGGTCGCGTGGCTTGGCAATTTATTCAGGATATGGCCGGACGGCTCGGGGTGCGCTTGACCGCGTGAGCTAGCTGCGCTGAAAGCAGGTTATGCCGGAAGGGTGGCCGAGTGGTTTAAGGCAGCGGTCTTGAAAACCGCCGTGCGTTAACGCGTACCGTGGGTTCGAATCCCACCTCTTCCGCCAGAAAGCTTCGGCATCGCATTGATTTTTAACGAGAAAAACTTGTTTCGTTTTAATTCAGCAGCTTGACTGCCACTGTGTCGATGCTTGGAGCATTGCTTGGAAAATGTGCGCAAGACTCTGCATCTTTATCTAGAGTATTGGGGTACGCATAGCCACGCTTGGCGGGGCTATGCGCTTACGCTCTCCCCAGTCCTGGACGGTGCAGCCGGGGAAGGTGGCCGGGAGCGGCTTGGCTATGCCGGTCTGAGGTGCCGCGATGATGTAGGCGTTCATCGGCTGGCATTGGTCGCCGTCCAGCTTCCGCACCCGGCCCCGGCAAAGCGCCTGGACGATGTTGTGGGCGTACTCACCACGGTGGGTCTTGCGTAGATCGTCATCACTACAGAACCCGTCCGCCACCTTCTGGTCCTGAGCAAGATGGTTAGTGTCGCGACAAGTTCCCGAGAGACCCCGAATAGTTGCCGGGCGGTTTCTTGATACTGGCGCGGGATGGCCTTTCGCAGCCGATAGATGCTGGTTTTTCGGTGGGGGGACGCGTCATAGCAAGCGGCAATGTATCACCCCTTTGTATCACCAGGGAAGCTACAAGCGCTTGAAGTTGCTATGTTTGTTTAAAATCAGCGGCTTAAGGAGCCGTTGGCTGGGGGACCTGGATTCGAACCAAGGCTACCCGGGTCAGAGCCAGGTGTTCTACCGCTAAACTATCC
>JAQUAC010000276.1 GCA_028687415.1 Acidocella sp.
ACCGGGCCAGGCGGCGGGGGGTGGGGGAGCGTTTCGTCCAGCGCCGGAGGCGGCGGGGCCAGAGTCAGGCTCGCCACCACCGCGGCACCATTATGCCAATATTTCACCTGCACGGTCTGCCCGTCCGGGATTTCCGCCGTGCGAATTTGCAGCGCACGAGGGTCGGCCACAGCCACCCCGGCCAAGGCAAGCACGACATCGCCAGGCTGGAGCCTGCCCGCCGCCGGGCTGCCGGGGGAGACAGCGCCAATGAGCGCGCCATTGGTATCCGGCAGACCCAGGGATTTCTGCACACCGGGCGTCACCCCCTCCATCGCCACGCCCAGCCAACCTCGATTCATCGCGCCCGTATGCGCCAGCGCCTCGGCCACCGGTTCAGCCATGGCGGAGGGAATGGCGAAGCCCACGCCGTCCGACGAGCCGGAGGGCGCGTAGATGGCTGAGTTCACGCCGATCACCTCGCCCGCCAGGTCAAACAGCGGGCCGCCGGAATTGCCGCGATTGATGGCAGCGTCGGTCTGGATGAAATCGTCGAAGGCGGTGTCGGAAATATCCCGGTGCAGGGCGCTGACGATGCCGGCGGTGCTGGAGCCCGGCAGGCCGAATGGGTTGCCCACGGCCAGCACCCAGTCGCCCACACGGGTTTTGCTGGAATCACCGAACGGCACGAAGGGCAACGGGTGCCCGGCATCCACCTTCAGCACCGCGAGATCGGCATCCTTGTCCCGCCCGGCGATGGTGGCGGGGTAAACCGTGCCGTCGGCGAAGGTCACGATCACGGCGCTGGCGCCGTTCACCACGTGGTCATTGGTGAGGATGTAGCCGGCGGGGTCGAATACAAAACCCGAGCCAAGGGATTCGATGCTCTTCGGCGGCGGCAGCACGGTGCCGGCGACGTTGTCCGGTGTGTCGGCGGTGGGGTGGAGGGCGCTGCTGTCGCCGCCATCATCGCCATCGTTATTATCCGGCTGCGGCGCGCCCTGCCCCGCCGGCGCCATGGCGGCGATGCTCACCACGGCGGGCAGCACCCGCGCGGCCAGATTAACGAAGGAAGGCGGCAGGTCCGCCGCACGCGCGGCAGGAGCGGCGAGCAGGACCAGGGCACAGAGCGGGCGGGCGATGAACTTCATGGAGCAAACTCTGCTTATCCGCCGCGTTCCGCGCAAGAGGGTGGACAGCGCCTGACGGCGGTCTATGTCTAGGCCCATGACAGAAGACGATATTCGCGCCGCTCTGGCGCCGTTCAAGGTGGAAAACAGGCTGGATGGCATAAGCCTGCGCGATGGTATGGTGCAGGTGAGCCTGACGGTGGCGCGCGCGGAGGCGGCGGGGCTGGAGCCCCTGCGCCGCGACATGGAAGCGGCCTTGCGCGCCATGCCCGGCATACGCGCGGCCACAGTGGTGCTCACCGCCCACGCCGCCCCGCCACCTCCCGCCCCGGCGGAGACATTGCTGCCGGAGGTGAAGGCCGTGGTGGCCGTGGCCTCGGGCAAGGGCGGCGTCGGCAAGTCCACCGTGGCGGTGAACTTGGCCGTGGCGCTGGCGCAAGACGGACTCAAGGTCGGGATTCTGGATGCGGATATCTACGGGCCGTCCTTGCCGAAAATGCTGGGGCTCTCGGCGCAGCCCGAGGTGCGTGGCGGGCGGATCATTCCGCTGGAAGCCTGGGGGCTGAAGATCATGTCCATCGGGTTTCTGGTGCCGGAGGAGAAGGCGCTGGTCTGGCGCGGGCCGATGGTGATGGGCGCCTTGAACCAGATGCTCGGCCAGGTGGAATGGGGCGCGCTGGACGTGCTGATTGTGGACATGCCGCCCGGCACCGGGGACGCGCAGCTCACCCTGGTGCAGAAGGCCAAACCCGCGGGGGCGGTCATTGTCTCCACCCCGCAGGACATCGCGCTGCTGGACGCACGGCGGGGGGTAAAAATGTTCGAGCAGACCGGCGTGCCGATTTTCGGCATCGTGGAGAACATGTCCTATTTCTGCTGCCCGAATTGCGGGCACCGCTCCGAGATTTTCGGCCATGGCGGGGCGCGGGCCGAGGCGGCGCGCATCGGCGTGCCGTTTCTGGGTGAAATTCCGCTGCAACTCGCCATCCGCGAGGCGGGGGATGAGGGTACGCCCATCACCGCCGCCGCCCCCGAGAGCGAGGTTGCCGCTGCCTTCCGCGCCGTGGCCGCGCAAGTGCGGGCAGCGCTGGCGAGCTGATGGCCGAAATCGGGTTCTACCACCTCACGCGCACGGATTTTTCCGCCGCCTTGCCGGCGCTGCTGGGGCGCACGCTGGCTTTGGGCGAGCGCGCGTTGGTGGTGTGCCCCAATGACTCCACAATGAAAACGCTGGACACCGCACTCTGGACCTGCCCCAACCCGGACTGGCTACCGCATGGCGGCAAAACCACGCCGCACCCGGAATGGCAGCCGGTGTATCTGACCGTTGGGAGCGAAAACCCGGCGGGAGCGGCGTTTCTGTTCCGCCTTGGCGGGGCGGAGGCGGATGTTGCGGGGTTTAAACGGGTTTTTGATCTGTTCGATGGAAATGACGAGGAACAGGTACTCGCCGCGCGGGGACGCTGGCGCGAGGCGAAGGCGGCGGGGCATTCCCTCGCCTATTGGAAGCAGGAAGAGAGCGGGTGGGTTAAGGCGGGGTAATAGCTACTGCTCCGCAACGCGTGGAACCAAACGAATTATTTATTGAAGTTTGGGAACCCCATGACGCACTGAATCCTACGCCCCCCTGAAAGCCCACGAAATGAAATCGCCTGATGAATTCTCGGCTATATTTAAGACTCGCCAGTTAAAACACGCCTCATTATTCGTTACAACCTGCATGCTTTCGGCATAGATGGTTGCTTCCAATCACGCAGCGATCTCCACCCTACGGCGTAATCGCTAACCTCCCCCTTATTGCAGGTAAAACGCCCTCACCAGCTGCACCGGCATATCACCAATATCGTAGAGTCCCAGCGCAAAGGCCGGGAGTGCGGGCAGCAGCACCGGCAGGCGCGGGATGGCGCGGATCTGCGGCACCACGAACAGCATGAACGGCAGCAGCGGCAGCAAATAGCGCCCCTGCACCCCGCCGAACTCGGGGGCGCCGAGATTGTCCCAGCTGAGATACATCCCCACGGAAATCGCCCAGACCGTCACTGCGATAATCGCCAGGATGGTGACGGCGTTGAGCGTTGCATCCGCCGCGCCCAGCCGCGTTGGCCGCACCTGCACCAACAGCCCGAGCATCGCCACCGCAAGGGCCACACTCCAGCCTATATACACAGAGTCGGATAAGAAGATCTGAAGCGACCCCAGCACGCCAATCGCCTCACGCCATATCCACCCCCCCTGGTCGCCCCACATATCCCACGCCATGGTCAGAAAGCGTGAAGGCTTGGACAGGAGAATGTGCAAATTTCCGGCGGGGTCGGCATGGTCGAGCAGCACGCTTCTGTCGCCCGTGTAGAGCGGCCCTGGATGGTAAGGCGGCGTGCCCAGCGGCACCATCACCAGCGCCGAGACCAGCGCCACCCAGACCAGCACCGGCACCGCCGCCAACGCCACCGCCCTGGCCCGCCGCCAGAATCCAGGGGCTGAAAACGGCAATAGAAACGCACCCAGCAACAGCAGGTAAGGCGGTTTCGACCCCAGCATGCAGGTGAGCGCAACCAGCCCGAAGATCCGCCAGCCCCGCGTCAGCGCCGCGCAGGCCAGGCAGGCCGTGGCGATCAACAACCCGTCCTGATTAAGGCTGCCTGCCAGAAACACGGTCATCGGCAGCAGCAATACGGTGAGCAGCAGCGCCTCGCCGAAAGCCGCGATGCGTAGCGTCAACAGCC
>JAQUAC010000018.1 GCA_028687415.1 Acidocella sp.
GGAGCCAGCCCCTCGGCCAAGTTCGGAACCCATGGATTGCTGATGATGCGGGGGTCACGGTCCTGCACGGGAGGGACGTGGCCGGTGGCAAGCACGATGCTGTGGGCAGAATGAATGGCGCCCGAGGCAGTGACGAGATCATAGCCATCACGGTCGGGCACGCAGTCCACGATGTCATCCGACAGAAGGCGGATGCGGCCACAATTATCGGGGCGGGCGAGTTCATCCTTCAGCACGGATTTGATGTAGACACCGTAGAGGTGGCGGGAGGCGAAGACGCCGGAGGCGGTCTTATGGACGTGGCCGGCCACCGCATCGCCCTGCTCCTCAATCCAGCGCTCAAAATGTGTAGGGTCGCTGGCAAACCCGCTCATGTTCGCGGCGCGCACGTTGAGCAGGTGGCCGGGATTGTCGGTGCTGTAGGCGACACCGGTGGCAAAGCAGCCGCTGCGTTCGCACAGCAGAATGGATTGGCCGGCGGGGAGTTTGTGGGCAAGCTGGATGCCCGCCATGGTGCCTGAATAGCCGCTGCCAATGACGGCAACCGAGGCTTGGCCTACGCTGGCCTGGCGTGCGGGTATGTGCAACGCGCGGGCGATGGGATAAAAATTGCGGTTCACCGCGCCGAAGCGGCCGCCATAGACGTGAATGGAAATCGCCCGCTCGGCCCCATGCGCGCCCAGGCGATGGATGTCTCCTGTATCGGGATGCATGAACACGGTTTCGCCCCCGGCGATCAGGCATAAGGGGGTAGCGGCTAGGCGTTCGGGCGACGTATCGGTGAAGGTTTCATTCGCCAGCGTGCCGGCCAGACACCCGATCACGCCCCAGCAGCGGTGATCGTGAATGGGAGAATGCTGGCCTGGCCCCCAGACGAAGCAGCCAATGCTGAATGAGCCATCCTCAGCCTCGAACAGTACCTGGCGGCGGTAGCCGGTGGGGCAGGCTTCGGCGAGATCCTCGGGTAGCCAGCCTGGGGGCTCCAGCGCTTCCTCCAGCGCCTGGGCGATCAACGCGCAGCGCTGCGGCGTATCGGCGTGTTCGCCGAGAATGTCGGATATTTTATCGGCGAGTGTGAGCAATATGGATTCGGCGAGTGAACCATTCGGGATGGCCCGACACGAAGAGGGAACGGCAACGACGTGCATTGACAAATCTCCTGACAGGACAGCCGGAGCTCAGTGCAGGATGAGGTCTGGACTAAAGCAATCAACTCAATCCGACACATCGACTCTGCGGCATGGGCTGGAAGGTATTTAGAAAATACCTACTGCGTCAATGGAGATTGTGGGAATACTTTCTTTTTTTCTGAAAAACCAAAGAAGATGCTTTTGTTCTTGAGCCGGGCGATGTGATGGTTGTTCCGAGGCTTTGATAAATTTCCCAACAAATTCAGCCGCCTAACTTTCGGGCGGTTTTGCTATCTGGAACTTCCTCCAGGATTTTTAATTTAAATTTAAAAACGATATGTTTTGCTGAATCCAAACAATCGAATGGGAGTAATCCCGGAACGCCGCCTACCGCACCTCGGCTAGCTCGCGGCGCAGCGTCTCCACGAACACACAGCCGCCCTCGGCCAGCGCCCTTCCCTTGGCCGAGAACACCAGCCCCACCTCGCGCTGCAAGTCGAAATCAATCAGCTCGATCTGGCAGATCCCCGGCCCGGTGAAGCTCTGCGGCACCACCGTCACCCCCAGCCCGGCGCGTACCAGGGCCATGGCCTTGTCGTCATTGGTGGTTTTCAGCCCGAAGCTGGGGCGCACGCCGCGCTGGGTGAAATACTGGCTGGTGGCGGCCAGAACCTCACAATGGCGGCGAATGATCATCGCGTCCTTGGCCAGTTCCTCGCCCTTCACCGCCCTCTCCTGCGCCAGACGGTGCTGGGCGGAAACCACCAGCACGTAACGCTCACGGTACAGCCGCTCCTGCGCTGGCGCGGGCGTGCCGGGCCGCAGCAGGGTCAGGGCCAGCTCTATGCGCTCGTCATCCAGCCATGTTTTCAGCTCTCGCTCACTGCCGTCCAGCAGCTCCAGCTCCTCGGCTTGGGGTTGGGCGCGATGGCGGGCCACCACCGCCTCCAGCCGCGCGGTGGCGAAGGTGGAGACCACCCCCACACGCAGCGTCCGCCGCGGCTCGGCCTGGGAGATGTCGCGCAGCGCCACCTCGTAATCGCTGGCGATACGCTGGGCATGCACCAGAAACCGGCTCCCCGCCTGGGTCAGCGAGACCCGCCGCCGGTCGCGGTCGAACAGCCTGTGCCCCAGCTGCGCCTCCAGTTTGGCTATGCCTGCGGAGAGCGTGGGCTGGGTGACGTTCATCCGCCCCGCCGCGCGGGAGAAATTGCCCAGCTCCGCAACGGCCAGGAAGTAACGCAGCAAATACCAGTCCATGATAGATACCATCTATCAAAGCGGGCAAAGACTTTCAATTTCATCTGTCAGCGGGGAGCTGGTAAACCTGCCTTCAACAAAAGCTACAAAATTGGAGGAAGTGCGGATGACGTCCAGCACACAGATGGATTTTGGCCTGAGCGAAACCGCCGAAGCGATCCGTGATACCACGGCGCGCTTCGCGGCGGACCGCATCGCCCCGCTTGCGGCGAAGATCGACGCGGAGAACCATTTCGACCGTTCGCTCTGGGGGGAGATGGGCGATCTCGGCCTGCACGGCATTACCGTGGACGAAGAATCCGGCGGGCTGGGCCTGGGGTATTTGGAGCATGTGCTGGCGGTGGAGGAAATCTCCCGCGCCTCCGCCTCGGTGGGGCTCTCCTATGGCGCACACTCCAACCTCTGCATCAACCAGATCCGCCGCTGGGCCAGCCCGGAGCAGAAGCGCCGCTATCTGCCCAAGCTTATCTCGGGCGAGCATGTCGGCTCGTTGGCCATGTCCGAGGCCGAGGCCGGGTCGGACGTGGTATCGATGAAGCTGCGCGCGGAAAAACGCGGCGACCGCTATATCCTCAACGGCAACAAGTTTTGGATCACCAACGCGCCCATCGCCGACACTCTGGTGGTCTACGCCAAGACCGAGGCGCAGGCTGGGCCGAAGGGTATCTCGGTGTTCCTCATCGAGCGTGGCTTCAAGGGCTTCAGCACCGGCGGCAAGCTGGACAAAATGGGCATG
The DNA here is from genome assembly GCA_028687415.1 of Acidocella sp. Classification (GTDB taxonomy): domain Bacteria; phylum Pseudomonadota; class Alphaproteobacteria; order Acetobacterales; family Acetobacteraceae; genus Acidocella. Next base: position 3,127 of record JAQUAC010000018.1, read on the forward strand.
CGCGGCTCGGATACCGGGGAGCTGATCTTCGAGGATTGTGAGGTGCCCGAGGAGAACCTGATGGGCCCGCTGAATGGCGGCGTGAAGGTGCTGATGTCGGGGCTGGATTATGAGCGCGCCGTGCTCTCCGGCGGGCCGCTCGGCATTATGCAGGCGGCACTGGACGCGGTGCTGCCTTATGTGCGCGAGCGCAAGCAGTTTGGCCGCGCCATCGGCGGGTTCCAGCTCATGCAGGGCAAGATCGCGGACATGTACGTCGCCCTGAATTCCGCCCGCTCCTATGTGTATGCCGTTGCCCGCGCCTGCGATGCCGGCAAGACCACGCGCTATGACGCCGCCGGGGCCATTTTGCTGGCCAGCGAGAACGCGGTGCGCGTGTCTCTGGAGGCCATCCAGGCGCTGGGCGGGGCGGGGTATTTGAAGGAGACGGGCGTCGAGCGGCTGGTGCGTGACGCCAAACTCTATGACATTGGTGCCGGGACGAATGAGATCCGCCGCTTCCTCATCGGCCGGGAGCTGATCGGCGCATGACGCACCTGACCAGCGCCATCGACACCGCCTCCGACACCTTCCAGCGCAACGCCAGCATCAACCGCAACCTCGCCGCCGCGCTGCGCGAGACCGCCGCCGCCACGGCGCTGGGCGGGCCGGAGCCAGTGCGCCAGCGGCACATCTCGCGCGGCAAGCTGCTGCCGCGCGAGCGCGTGGAACGCTTGCTCGACCCCGGCACGCCGTTTCTGGAAATCGGCCAGCTCGCCGCCAACGGCATGTATGGCAATGAGGCTCCCGGCGCCGGGCTTATCTGCGGCATTGGGCAGGTGAGCGGGCGGGAGGTGATGATCGTCGCCAACGACGCCACGGTGAAGGGCGGCGTGTACTTTCCCCTCACGGTGAAGAAGCATCTGCGCGCGCAGGAAATCGCGCTGGAGAACCGGCTGCCTTGCATCTATCTGGTGGATAGCGGCGGCGCCAACCTGCCGCATCAGGCCGAGGTGTTTCCGGACAAGGAGCATTTCGGGCGCATTTTCTACAATCAGGCGAATATGAGCGCGCAGGGCATCGCGCAGATCGCCTGCGTCATGGGCCTCTCCACCGCTGGCGGCGCCTATGTGCCGGCGATGAGCGATGAGACCGTGATCGTGCGCGGCGGCGGGGCGGAGAGCCAGGGGGCCATCTTCCTGGCCGGGCCGCCGCTGGTGAAGGCCGCCACGGGCGAAATCATCAGCGCCACCGAGCTGGGCGGGGCGGATACGCATGGGCGCAAATCCGGCGTGGTGGACCATGTCGCCGCCAATGACGAGCATGCGCTGTCCATCGTGCGCGAGATCGTCGCCCGGCTGAACACGCGCAAGCAGGTGGATATTGACGTTGCCGCGCCGAAGCCGCCCCGCTTTGCACCGGAGGAGCTGTACGGCGTCATCCCCGCCGATGTGCGCGCTCCTTATGACGTGCGGGAGGTCATCGCCCGCATTGTGGACGATTCCGCCCTGCATGAATTCAAGCCGCTTTACGGCGCCAGCATCGTCACCGGCTTCGCGCGCATCTGGGGGTATCCGGTGGCCATCCTCGCCAATAACGGCGTGCTGTTCTCGGAAAGCGCGCAGAAGGCGGCGCATTTCATCGAGCTGGCCTGCCAGCGCCGCACGCCCTTGGTGTTCCTGCAGAACATCTCCGGCTTCATGGTCGGCGGCAAGTATGAGGCCGGGGGCATCGCCAAGGATGGCGCCAAGATGGTGACCGCCGTGGCCACCGCCAACGTGCCGAAATTCACCGTACTGATTGGCGGCAGCTTCGGCGCTGGCAATTACGGCATGTGCGGGAGGGCTTATGGCCCGCGCTTCCTGTTCACCTGGCCGAACTCCCGCATCTCGGTGATGGGCGGGGAGCAGGCGGCAAGCGTGCTGGCCACGGTGAAGCGTGACGGCATGGAGGCCAGGGGCGACTCTTGGAGCGCGGAAGAAGAAGCCGCGTTCAAATCCCCCATCCGCGCGCGGTACGAGGAAGAGGGCAGCCCCTATTTCGCCACCGCCAGGCTGTGGGATGACGGCGTGATCGACCCCGCCCAGACCCGCGATGTGCTCGGCCTGGCCATCTCCGCTTCGCTCAACGCGCCCATTGCCAATGCCCCGCGCTTTGGCGTGTTCCGGATGTAATGCCCATGATCTCTTCCCTGCTCATCGCCAATCGCGGCGAGATCGCCCGCCGCATCATCCGCACCGCCAGCCGCCTCGGTATCCGCACCGTCGCGGTGTATTCCGAGGCCGACGCCGCCGCCCCGTTCGTGGCCGAGGCGGATGAGGCCATCGCCATTGGCCCAGCCCCGGCGCGGGAGAGCTATTTGGGCCCCGAGAAAATCCTGGCCGCCGCGCGGGCCAGCGGGGCGCAGGCCATTCACCCGGGCTATGGTTTTCTCTCCGAGAACGCGGATTTCGCCCAGGCGGTGCGTGATGCCGGGCTGATCTGGGTGGGGCCGAAGCCTGCCTCCATCCGCGCCATGGGGCTGAAGGACGCCGCCAAGGCGCTGATGATCGAAGCCGGAGTGCCAACCACGCCGGGTTATCTGGGGGAGGACCAGTCCGAAACCCGCCTGGCCGCCGAGGCCGCGCGCATTGGCTACCCCCTGCTCATCAAGGCCGTGGCCGGGGGCGGGGGCAAGGGCATGCGCCGGGTGGAGCGCCCTGAGGATTTCATCTCCGCCCTGGCCTCCTGCCGCCGCGAGGCCGCCGCCTCCTTCGGCGACGACCGCGTGCTGCTGGAAATCTACGTCACCCGCCCGCGCCATATCGAGGTGCAGGTGTTCGGCGATTCCCACGGCAATGTGGTGCATCTGTTCGAGCGCGACTGCTCGCTCCAGCGTCGCCACCAGAAGGTGATCGAGGAAGCCCCTGCCCCCGGCATGAGCGACGATGTGCGCGCCGCCATCTGCGCCGCCGCGGTGAAAGCCGCGCGGGCGGTGGCGTATGAGGGGGCGGGGACGATCGAGTTCATCGCCGATGCCAGCCAGGGGCTGCGGGCCGACCGGATCTGGTTCATGGAGATGAACACCCGGCTACAGGTGGAGCACCCGGTCACCGAGGCCGTTACCGGGCAGGATCTGGTGGAGTGGCAATTGCGCGTCGCCGCCGGGGAGGTTCTGCCACTGCGCCAGGAGCAACTCACCCTCTCCGGCCACGCCATCGAGGCGCGGCTCTACGCCGAGAACCCGGATACCGGCTTCCTGCCCTCCACCGGGCCTCTCACGCATTTCGTGCTGCCCAGCCAAGGGGTGCGGGTGGACAGCGCCGTGGAACAGGGCGGGGAGGTCACGGCTTTTTATGACCCGATGATCGCCAAGCTCATCGCCTACGCCCCCAGCCGGGGGGCTGCCGCCGCGCGGCTGGCCGAGGCTTGCTCTGGCGTGCGGATATGGCCGGTGAAGACCAACGCCGCGTTTCTGGCGCGCACGCTGCGACATGAGGGCTTCCGGAGTGCCGCGCTGGATACGGGGTTTATCGAGACCCACCTGACCGCGCTGCTGGGCGATGCCGAGCCCGGCGAGAAGGTGCTGCACGCCGCCGCCCAGGCCCGGCTGGCGGTGCACCACACCCCGCCCGGCCTGCTCGGATTCCGCCTGAACGCCCCTCCGCGCATCGAGCTGCGGCTGCAATCCGGCGGGCATATCCACAACATTTCCCTGCACCCGCCTTTGCCCCCGCCGCCTCTACCCACGGCCACGCATGGCGACGAGACCATTGTGTTCGAGGCGGGCCGCGCCTTTGCCTTTGGCGAGGTCACGGCGGACGACACCGGCCACGGCGCCGCCGCCAGTGACGGCGCGGTGCTCTCGCCGATGCCCGGCCATATTCTCTCCGTCGCCGTCGCCAAGGGCGATACCGTGCGGAAAGGCACGCCGCTGCTGGTGATGGAGGCAATGAAAATGGAAATGACGCTCTCCGCCCCCTGCGACGGCATCGTCGAGGACCTCAACGCCAGCCCCGGCGCGCGGGTGGCCGAGGGTGTGCTGCTCCTGCGCCTGAAGACTGGAGACTAACCCCATGGCCGGACGGTATTTCGAGCAATTCGAGATCGGCGACACCATGCGCCACGACCTGCACCGCACGGTGACGGAGACCGACAACCTCCTCATCACCACCCTCACCCACAACCCGCAGCCGCTGCACCTGGACGCTGAGTACGCAGCGGGTACGGAATTCGGGCGCATCGTGGTGAACGGGCTGTTCACCTTCTCGCTCATGGTCGGGCTCTCGGTAGGGGACACCACGCTGGGCACGCTGATCGCCAATCTGGGCTATGACGAGGTGGTGATGCCCAAGCCGGTGTTTGTGGGCGATACGCTGCGGGCCGAGACGGTGGTGGCGGATAAGCGTGAGAGCAAATCCCGCCCCAATGCGGGCATCGTTATCTTCACCCACCGCATGCTCAACCAGCGGAGCGAGCTGGTGTGCCAGTGCAAGCGCACCGCCCTGCTGCAAAGGCTACCGCAATGACCCCGCGCTCCTGGCTGTTCGTTCCCGCCGATGCCCCGGCCAAAATCGCCAAGGCGCAGGGCGCCGGGGCGGATGCGCTGATCCTCGACCTTGAAGACTCCGTCGCCCTGGCGCGCAAGGATGACGCCCGCGCCATCACCGCCGCCACGCTGGCAGCCCCCCGCTCCGGCCCGGCTCTGTGGGTGCGCATCAACCCGCTCGGCTCCGGGCTGGCGCTGGCGGACCTCGCCGCCGTGATGCGAGCCGGCCCCGCCGGTATCGTGCTGCCCAAGGCGGAGTCGGGGGCGGATGTAGTGATGCTCGCGCATTACCTGGATGCGCTGGAGGCCGCCGCCGGCCTGCCGCCTGGGCAAACCAGCATCCTGCCCATCGCCACCGAGACCCCGGCCTCGGTATTCAATCTCGGCACCTATGCCCAGGCCGGCGCGCGGCTGGCCGGGCTTACCTGGGGAGCGGAGGACCTGCCCGCCGCCATCGGCGCCACCGCCAGCCGCAACCCGGATGGCGGGTTGAACGATCTCTGCCGCCTCGCCCGCTCCCTCTGCCTTGCCGGGGCGGCCAGCGCCAATGTTCCGGCCATTGAGACCGTGTACCCGGATTTCCGCGACGAGGCGGGGCTGCGCGCCTATGCCGCGTCTGGGCGGCGCGAGGGGTTCTGCGCCATGCTCGCCATCCATCCGGCGCAAGTGCCGGTTATTAACGAGGTCATGACCCCCTCGCCCGCCGAGCTTGCCCACGCCGCCCGCGTGGTGGAGATTTTCGCCGCCAATCCTGGCGCCGGGGTGGTGGCGCTGGATGGAAAAATGCTCGACCTGCCCCATCTGAAACAGGCGCGTAAAACCCTTGCCCTGGCGCGCAAAGAGGGCGATCCTCACTGACGCTACCGCCCGCCGTCCAAGATAAAAACAAAAGGAAAGCCGGATGAAGGAAAGCTATGTGCGGGGCGGCAACGAGCCGCCTTTGCTCGAAATCACCATCGGTCAGGCGCTGGACCTTGCCGCCACCACTTGGCCGGAGCAGGACGCGTTGGTCTGCCCAGCGCAATCGGTGCGGCTGAGCTGGCTGGATTTGCAGGCTAGGGCGGAAACCCTGGCCGCCGGGCTGCTGGCCATGGGGCTGAAGCCCGGCGAGCGCATTGGCATCTGGTCGCTCAACCGGGTGGAGTGGACCCTCACCCAGTTTGCCGCCGCCAAGGCCGGGCTGATCCTGGTCACGGTCAACCCCGCCTATCGCTTGTCAGAGCTGGAATACGCCCTGAACAAGGTGAAGATGGCGGCACTCGTCATCTCCCCACCCTTCAAAAGCAGCGACTACCCCGGCATGGTCACCGCCCTGGCGCCGGAGCTGGCGAACGCCGCGCCGGGTGAACTACGTGCCGCGCGGCTGCCGCATCTGCGGCTGGTGGTGCAGATGGGCGAGCGCATCACGCCCGGCGCGCTCTCCTTCAACGCGCTGGAAAATGCCGGGCGCGAGGCCGGGGGCGCTGCCCTGGCCGCCATTGCGCCGCATATTACCGCCGCTGACGCCGTCAACATCCAGTTTACCTCCGGCACCACCGGCGCGCCCAAGGGGGTGACGCTCAGCCACCGCAACATTCTGAATAACGGCTATCTCGTTGGGCGCGGCATGGCGCTGACGCCACAGGACCGCATCTGCATCCCCGTGCCTCTCTACCATTGTTTCGGCATGGTCATGGGTAATCTCGCCTGCGTCACCCATGGCGCCACCATGATCTACCCCGGCGAGGGATTCGACCCGCTCATCACCCTGCAAACCGCCACCGACGAGCGCTGCACCGCGCTGTATGGCGTGCCGACCATGTTCATCGCCGAGCTGGACCACCCGCATTTCGCCACATTCGACCTTAGCCGCCTGCGCACCGGCATCATGGCGGGCAGCCCCTGCCCCATCGAGGTCATGCGCCGGGTGGTGGACAAGATGCATATCCGCGACATCACCATCTGCTACGGCATGACCGAAACCAGCCCGGTGAGCTTCCAGACCGGCCTCGAAGACCCGCTGGAGCGGCGCGTCTCCACCGTGGGGCGCGTCCACCCGCATCTGGAGGTCAAGCTTATCGATACTGACGGCAACATCGTCCCGCGCGGTACGCCAGGGGAGCTGTGCACGCGCGGCTACTCGGTGATGACTGGCTATTGGGACGAGCCGGAGCAGACCGCCCAGGCCAAGGACGCCGAAGGCTGGATGCATACCGGCGACCTTGCCACCATCGACGATGAGGGCTTCTGCAACATTGTAGGGCGCATCAAGGACATGGTGATCCGTGGCGGAGAGAATCTGTACCCGCGCGAGATCGAGGAATATCTCTACCGCCACCCCAAAATCCAGGACGTGCAGGTGTTCGGCGTACCGGACGCACTTTATGGCGAGGAGCTGTGCGCCTGGGTGATCCTGCGCGAGGGCAAGGAGATGGAGGCCGAGGAGCTGCGCGATTTCTGCCGGGGCCAGATCGCACACCAGAAGATCCCCCGCCATGTGCGTTTCGTGCAGGAGCTGCCGATCACCGTCACCGGCAAGATCCAGAAGTTCAGGATGCGCGAGGCGATGATCCGTGAGCTGCAGGGGCTGGCGGGGGAGGACTAGCCAGGGGCGGAAAATTCTGGCCTCGCGGGGCATCATGCGGTAACAATCGCGTTATAGCATCTGGTTGCAATCGTCTGATGTCACGGCAAATTGTCGCAAGGGCTCTGGTGGAGAAGCTGCTTCTGGCAGTGCTGCTGCTGGTCACCGCCTGCGCCCAGCCGGGCAATTTCACCGCGCCGTCACAGTCTTTCGCGCCCGCGCGATACTACCCGCCGCCGGGGCCGCCGGACGACCCGTGGGGGCCGTATATCCGCGAGGCGGCTTCCCGCTACAGCGTGCCCGAACAATGGATCCGCGCGGTGATGGCGCAGGAATCCGGCGGGCAGGAGCAGGCCGTCTCCCCCGCCGGGGCGATGGGGCTTATGCAGGTGATGCCCAATACCTATGAGTCTCTGCGCGAGGCTAACAGCCTCGGCGCCGACCCGTTCAACCCGGAGGACAACATCCTGGCCGGAACCGCTTATATCCGGCAGATGTACGACCGCTATGGCGCACCGGGCTTTCTGGCCGCCTATAATGCCGGGCCGGAAGCGCTTGACGATTACCTGGCCGGAAACGGCCAGCTGCCGGATGAAACCGTGAACTACCTGACGGCGGTGGCCCCCAATCTCGGCACCGGCACGCGGATGACGGGGCCGCTCGCCGCCTATGCCTCTTCCGGCGGCGTGGAAACCGCCGCGCTCACGCCCACCGCCTCCACCTTCGCCGCCGGGTGCGACGTCAACGCCGCCTACGACCCCGGCCACCCCTGCTCCGCCACCGCCGCGCCCGTGCAAGTGGCTTCGGCTGGGGTATGCGACGCGAACACGGCCTATAACCCCGCCGCCCCCTGCACGGCGGCGGCAAGCGGTGCCGCTGGCGTATGCGACGCCAATATCGCCTACGACCCGGACAGTCCCTGCACCCTGGCCAACACGCAAGTGGCGGAGGCCGAGCCGGAGACAGGGTCATCGGCCATCTACCAACCAGCAAGCGCTCCGGCGCAGCCAGCGCCGGCCCCGGCGGGCGGGAATTGGGCCATCCAGGTTGGGGCATTCGCCAATCCCGGCCTGGCGCGCGCCGTGGCGGAAGGGGCCCGCGCCGAGGCGCCCGCCGAACTGGCCGCCGCCACCATCGCCCTGCCCGCGACCACGCCCTTCGGCGGGTTGGTGCTCTACCGCGCGCGCTTGACCAACCTCTCGGCCAGCGCCGCCGCCAATGCCTGCACGGCGCTCAACGGGCGGCAGCTCCCTTGCATCGTGGTACCGGGCTCCAGCACTTAAAGCACGCGGGGTTGCGCGACGGTTGCGCGCCACCACCTGAGTGTGGCCACAACCAAGGAAGTAAATGCAATGCAACGCAGACAACTGGCTTCACGCGCCCTCGCTGGCGCCGCCATCGCCGCCGCCCTGCCCGCCGCCGCCAGCGCCGCGGAAAAAAAGCATTACGAAAATATTATATTCACGACTGACAACCCCGGCCACTGGGCGAATGTGGTCTCTCTGCACGTACCGGACGTGACCGTGGATGGCAGCACCCTCACCATCAAAACCCCGCACCCAATGTCCGAGGCGCATTACATCGTCAGCCACACAGTGGTGCTTGAAGACGGAAAATTCCTCGATCGCAAAACCTTCACCCCTGCCGACCAGCCGGTTTCCACCCACACCCTGCCTACCGGCTATAAGGGCCGGGTGCTCGTGACCAGCACCTGTAACCTGCATGATTTCTGGGTGAAACCGGTCACCATCTGAGCCTCGCCCAGGCGCCGGTTGCCACGGCAGCCGATGCCTGGGTCAGGATGTTAACCCTTCGGAAACGCCACTGCCATAAGCATTCTCCAGCACATCTTTAAGAATACGGCATGAGTCGCAGGCGAACATTATTCCACCTGCAAGTGGAATCCGCACCGCGCCTTACGCCGCTGGAGCGGTTGAATGATACAATTACTGGACCGGATTTCACTGACCCGGCAATTTATTCTGATGTTTCTGGCGGCACTGGGCCTAATGGTCACCGGAACCGGCATGGCGCTGCTGCACAGCTACGATCTTGACCTCACTGCCAAGCAGGCAACCATACGGAACCTGCTGGAAAGCGCGCGATCCGTCACCGACTATTACATCGCGCAAGCACAGAGCGGGGCCATGACCACGCAGGCGGCACAGGCACAGGCACTGGCGGTGCTCTCGGCCATACGGTACGACAAAACCAATTACGTGTTCGTGGTGCAGGAGGACGGCACGGTGCTGTCGGAGTTGAACCCGGCCCTGATCGGCACCAACCAGATGAATCTGGCCGATTCGAACGGGCAACCTATCTTCCAGCCGCTGATCGCCTCCGCCGTGGCGGGAGACCCACAGTTCAACCATTACGTCTTCCCCCAGGCCAAGGGCCTGGCGCCGGAACATAAAATCGCGCTGGCCCTGGATGTGCCGCAATGGCACTGGGTGATCGGCAGCGGGCTGTACGTGACCGCGATTTACACCGACATGCTGAATTATTCGCTGGGGCTGGCGGAGATATTCCTACCACTGCTGGCCGTCTATATGGGGCTGGCCATGCTGATGCTGCGGCGGCAGACGGCGCTGCTCAACGGGCTCTCCGGCGCGATGCGGAAACTGGCCTCCGGCGCGCTGCACACGGACATTCCGGCGGCGGAGCGGACCGATGAAATCGGCAACATGGCGCGGGCCGTGCAGGTGTTCAAGGATAACGGGCTGGAGAAGCGCCGCCTGGAGGAAGAGGCACAGGCACAGCACACCCGCATGGAGGAGGAGCGCAAACGCAACGAGGCCGAGCGCGAGGCCGCTGCCCGGCAGCAGGAATTCGTGGTCACCTCCATCGCCGAGGGGCTGGAGAAGCTCTCCAGGGGCGATCTCTTGTTCCGGCTGACCAAAGCCTTCAGCAGCGAATACGAGAAGCTGCGCGGCGATTTCAACAGCGCAATGGAAAGATTGCAAGCAACGATGCAGGAAATCGCGGGCAACTCCAAGGGCGTGCAGTCAGTGGCGGGGGAAATCACCCAGGCGGCGGACGACCTCTCCCGGCGCACCGAGCAACAAGCCGCCGGGTTGCAAGAAACCGCCACGGCGCTGGACCAGATCACCGCGACAGTCCGCAAGACCGCCGAAAACGTGGCCGAGACCCGCAACATCGTCTCCGCCGCCTCGGCCGATGCCGGGCGCTCCGGTAGCGTGGTGCGCGAGGCGGTGGACGCCATGAGCGGGATCGAAACCTCCTCCAAGCAGATCAGCAACATTATCGGCATAATCGACGAAATCGCCTTCCAGACCAATTTGCTGGCGTTGAACGCGGGCGTGGAGGCGGCACGCGCGGGCGACGCCGGACGTGGCTTCGCCGTGGTCGCTACTGAGGTGCGGGCCTTGGCCCAGCGCTCCGCCGATGCCGCCAAGGAGATCAAGGAGCTGATCGCCACCTCCGGCAAGCAGGTGGAAACCGGCGTGACACTGGTGGGGGAAACCGGAAAGGCCCTGGAGCGCATCGTGGAGCAGGTGGCGCGGATCAACACCCTGGTGTCGGACATCGCGGGTTCAACGCAGGAACAGGCCACCGGGCTGGCGGAGGTGAACACCGCCGTCAACCAGATGGACCAGGTGACGCAGCAGAACGCCGCCATGGTCGAGCAAACCACCGCCGCCAGCCACGGCCTGGCGAAGGAGGCGCGGGAACTGACCCAGCTTGTCGGCAAGTTCCAGATTGGCGAGGCTGCCACCGCATATGAGGAGCACCTGCGAGCCTCCAAGGCAGCAAGCCGCAGGGCGGAGCTGGTTCCGGCGGATTAAAGCCGCTGGTACATCACCAGCGCGTCCACATCGCCCAAAGCCGGGTGCTGAAAAGCGCCCGGCAGCGTGCCCACCACAGCAAACCCCATATCCCGCCACAGTCTCACAGCGCGGATATTACTGCTCACCACCAAATTGAACTGCATGGCCCGGAAGCCACGCTCCCACGCCGCCTTCAAGGAGTGAGCGCACATGGCCCGCGCGATGCCGCGCCCCGCCGCCCAGCCGGCGGTAACATAGCCGCAATTGGCGACATGGGCGCCGCCCCCAGCCTGGTTGGCGCGCAGATAATACGTGCCCGCCACGCGCCCCTCGGCCACGGCCACGAAGGTCTCGCAGTCCGCCCCCAGCCAGTAGGCGAGTGCCGCCCCCCGGCTCATATCGCGCGGTAGGGCGTAGGTCTCGCCCGCGCGCAGCACCGGAGCCAATATCTCCCAAATGGCCGGCGCATCTGCTGGCGTGACCTTTCGTATCGTTACGTCCATGTCGCATTCTTGCGCACCGCGTTTTCCCCGGCAACCCAGCTTGCGGAGGCGGCCCGGCGCGGCGCATAAAAAGCCAATGAGCAAAATCGTTTCAGTCACGCGCATCCTAAACGAGGATGACATCGTCGAAGCCTTCATCCGCCACCATGCCGCGCATGTGGACCATATGCTCTTCCTCGATAACGGTAGTTCTGACCGCACGCTGGAGATATTGCGGGAGATGCAGGCAGAGGGGTTTCCGCTGAAGGTCTCTCAGAACCCCTCCGTCAGCTTCGACGAGATCGGCGCCAACACTTGGTCCTATCAGGTCGCCTCGCAGATCCTTGGCGCGGATTGGGTGGTATTTCTGGACGCCGATGAATTCATCGCCACACCGAATTCCGCGCCGCTGGTTACGCTGCTGCCGCCGGACGCACCGGCCATTACCGCCAAGCTGGTGAATTACGGCCAGACGCGCGAGGACAACACCGACGAGCCCGTGGTGCCCTGGCGCATGCGCTGGCGCGACACCGCCGAGACGCATGTCGAAAAACTGATGCTGCGCGGCGGGCTGCCGAATATCGTCGTTGAGGCGGGCAATCACGGCGCCTATTCAGGCGGGAAGAAACTTGCCGCAACGCTGCACCCGGACATCACGCTGGCGCATTACCCGCGCCGCAATGGCTGGCAGATCGTGCAAAAAATGATCGCTGGCCGGCTGAAGGCGCTGGCGGGCGGGCGGGCGGGCGCCGCGCACGCCCAGCACTATCTCTCGCCGTTCGAGACATTGCGCGACAAGCCCTGGGAAGTGCTGCTCAATGAGGATTTCTTCGCCCGTGAGTTTGAGCGCAGCCAGGCCGTGGAGGAACCGCTCGCCTATCTCGGCGGCCCGCTCAGCTACTGGCAGCCTTCTGATCCGGCGATGAAGGCCGCCTCCACCTTCCTGCACTTCGCCGAGCGTCTGGCCGTGCAGCACGGCCGGCTCATCGACGAAGCTCCGCAGGCACGCACCCTGGTGGATGGGTGGAACGCCAAGCGGATTTTCCTCTTTTAAGGCATGAAGGGCAGCTTGGCCTGTAGCTTCCCGGCGCTCGGCAGGTCCGAGGCCATGAAGCCGCCACCAAGATCCTGGTACAACGCGACGCTGGCGGCCAGACGCTGCTGCTGGATGGAGAGCGCGCTCTCCTGATCCGCCAGCAGCGTTACCTGCGCGGTGACGACCGTGGTGTAGGATACCGTCCCGGCCCGGTACTCGTTAAGCGCGATCTGCACCGCGCGGCTGGCATCGGCCACGGCCTGAGCCTCCACTTGCGCTTGCTGGGCATAGATTTGCAGGTTGGAGAGATCGTTCTCCACGGCCTGGAATGCGCTCAGCACTGTCTGCCGGTAAGTCTGCACGCTCTGCTTATACGCGTCCTCGGCCGCCGACACGGCAGAACCACGCACCCCGCCCTCGAACAGCGTTTCAGAGGCATTCGCCCCCAGCGACCAGAGCGCGGTGGAAACATCGAACAACCCGCCTATGGGGTTGGCCGAATAGCCGCCGAGGGCCGAAAGCGT
>JAQUAC010000277.1 GCA_028687415.1 Acidocella sp.
AGGCGCAGCGCGTCATGCCGGGCCAGGGCAAGGCCGTTCACCCGCGCGGCCCCGAGGGCGAGGAACAGGCGCTCAGCGTCATCCGGCGGCGTGGCACCCGCCCCGCAAGCCACAATGCCCGCCCGCCAGCGCACCGGGTCGAACATCAAGTTGAAGTCCCGCACTGGGCCAACGAGCGGCGCGCCTTCGGCCGGGGCATCGCCGGGGAAGGCGTAAGGCGCATCATCGGGCGACAGGATGACCGGCACGCGGCCCGTCACCGCCAGATGCAACCGCCCGGAGAGCACGCAAAGCAGGCGGGAAATACCGGGGAAGCAGGAGAACGGCCCGGCCATGGCAACCTCGGCCATGCTCGCCCGCCAGCCGAACTCCACCCCGCCAACCCCTGGCGTTGAGGCAAGGAGCTGCGTGGTGCCGCCGCCGTTTTTCCAGGGCACCGCCGGGCGCGTGGCGGCTGGCAGCAGCTCACTCATGCCGGGCGCACGAAGCGGGGGCCCTCGGCCTTCAGCGCTTCGATGCTCCCGCAGCCCATCAGCGCCAGGGAGATTTCAATCTCCTTCGTCAACGCCTCGATGATCCGCGCCACCCCCGCCTGCCCCGCAGCCGCCAGCGCATAGGCATAGGTCCGCCCGAGCAGCACGCCGGAAGCCCCCAGCCCCAGCGCTTTCACGATATCCGCGCCCCGGCGGAAGCCACTATCGATGAGCAGCTCCAGCCCCGGCACGGCGGCGGCGATCTCGGGCAGCATGGCGATGGTGGAGGCCGCGCCATCGAGCTGCCGGCCGCCATGGTTGGAGATAACGATAGCGTCCGCCCCCATTGCCTGGGCCTCGCGCGCGTCAGCGGCGCTTAAAATGCCCTTCAGCACCAGCCGGCCCGGCCAGTTCTCGCGCACCCAGGCGAGGTCGGCCCAGGAAAGGCCCTGGTCGATACGGCTGGAGAGCGCCGCCGCCTGAGCCAGCACGCCACGCCCAAACTCAGGGTGCCCAGCCAGCGCCTCCACTTGCGGCATGCCATGGCGGAGCATGTCCAGGCACCAGCCGGGGTGCAGGGCCAGACGCGCCAGCAGGCCGGGGGTCAGGCGCGTGAGGGCGCGGAAGCCGTTGCGCAGATCGCGCTCGCGCATGGCGGTGATGGCGCAATCCACGGTCAGGAAGATCGTCTCCACCCCGGCCTCGCGCGCGGCGCGCAGCATCTCGGCACCCAAGCTGCGGTCCTTCAGCACATAGAGCTGGAACATGCTCTCGCCCAAAGCCTCCCGCGCCACGCGGCTGATGGAGGCGACCGAGAAGCTGGACAGGCAGAATGGAATGTTCGCCGCCGCCGCTGCGCGGGCGGCCAGCACCTCGCCATTGCCCGCGTACAGCCCCAGAAACCCCACCGGCCCGAGCATGAAGGGCAACGCCCGCCGCGCACCGAGATAATCGGTGGAGAGGTCCGGCGCGGTGATGCCGGTGAGCACGCTCTGCTCCAGCCGCCAGCGGGCGAAATCGGCCTCGTTGGCGCGCAAGGTCGCCTCGGATGCGGCGCCGCCGTCAATATAGTCGAAGAAAATTTTCGGCAGGCGGCGGCGCGCGGCCTGCCGCGCATCGGCCACGTTGACGAGCATCATGGCCGGACCAGGGTTTTCAGCCCCTGCCCTTCGCCCGTCAGCAGGCTGGCATAGGTAACGGGCAAATCCGCCAGCGCCACGCCAGGGGTGACGAGGCGGGCCAGTGCCTCCGCATGCTCCGCCGCCAGCGCCGCCGCACGGGGGAGTTCATCGGCAAAGGCGTGGCAGCCCACGAGGCTGATCTCGCGTTCCACCAGCAGATTGGCGTCCAGGCTGAGCTTTTCGTGAAACAGCCCAACCAAGGCGATGCGCGCGCCGGGCGAGACCAGCCCGGTGAGCACGGCCAGAGCCGCCGCGCTACCCGTGGCCTCCACGGCATGGCGCAGCCGCACGCCGTGCCGCCCCGCCGCATCCAGACTGGCGACCCGCGCCCCCGTCACCGCCGCCACCAAGGCGGCGCGGGCGGCGTTGCGGTCGGCCACCAGCACCGGGCCATCATGCAGGCGGCTGGCGGCGAAGGCGGCGAGCCCGCCAATGGCACCGCAGCCCAGAATGAACACCGGCTCACCCGGCCCCAAAGCCAGGCGAGAGAGCGCATGCAGCGCCACCGCCAGAGGCTCGGTCAGCGCCGCCACCTCAGGCGGGGTGCCGGGGATCATGCGCAGGAGCTGGGTTTCCGGCAGCACCACCTGCTCGGCGAAACCGCCCTCGCAGACCTCCCCCACAAAGCCGAGCCCGGCGCAGAGATTATAGTGCCCCTCCAGGCAGTCCGGGCATTCCCCGCACCATATCCGCGAATCCGCCACCACGAGATCGCCGGGGTGAAATGCGGCAACGCCGCGCGCCACCTCCACCACCTCGCCGCAGATTTCATGCCCCGGCGTTGCGGGGGCGCGGGAGATCCATTGCCCGGTTTTGAAATTATGCAGATCAGAGCCGCACACCCCCGCCGCCTTCACGGCGATGCGCACCTGCCCGGGCGCCAGCGCGCCGGGCGGGGGAATATCCTCGAACCGCAAATCCTCAACGCCGTGGAGCCGTACTGCTTTCATGCGCCGGAGCTTAAAATCCGGCACAGCGCATGGTCAAGCCAGATGTATATACAAATCCCTTGACCACGCCGCCCGCCCCTGCTGGTATGCCGCGCAAAAACACGGAACACGCTACACGGCATTGAGCAGGTCTAGCCCCGACGCGGGGAAAGGCAGATAATTCGGCGCCCCGCAAAGGGTCCAACATGGAGGTTTTCAATGCTGAAAAAACGGCTGCTTCTCTCGCTGGCTTTTGCCGGCGCGCTACTCTCTGGCGGTCTCGCCAAGGCCACCGCCATTCCCGCCACGCCGGAACCGGGTGCCGTGCGCATCGCGCTGGAACCTTGGCTCGGCTACGGCCAGTGGGCGGTGGCGGACAAGAAGGGCTTCTTCGCTAAGGAAGGGCTGAAGGACGTCACGCTCGTAAACTTCA
The DNA here is from genome assembly GCA_028687415.1 of Acidocella sp. Taxonomy (GTDB): domain Bacteria; phylum Pseudomonadota; class Alphaproteobacteria; order Acetobacterales; family Acetobacteraceae; genus Acidocella. The sequence goes on from JAQUAC010000277.1 coordinate 3,017, forward strand.
ACGAGGACAAGGATTTGAACGCCGCCATGGCCGGCGGCAAGGTTGATGCCGCCTGCGTCTCCACCAACACCGCCATGGCCATGGTCGCCGCCGGGCTGCCGGTAAAGGCCGTGCTGCTGATGGATTTCTCCAACACCGCCGACGCCATTCTCGCCCCCGCCTCCATCACCAGCATCGAACAGCTCAAGGGCAAGCAGGTGGCGTATGAGGAAGGCTCGACCAGCGATGTGCTGCTGCACTACGCCCTGGCCCAGGCGCATATGAGCATGGCCGACATCACCAAGGTGCCAATGCCCGCCGATTCCGCCGGCGGCGCCATGCTGGCCGGGCGCGTGCCCGTGGCCGTGACCTACGAGCCATACATTTCCGCCGCCCTCGCCGCCGGCAAGGGCTATCACCGCCTGTTCACCGCGGGTGTGGATCCGGGGCTGATCAGCGACGTGCTGATCGTCAGCGACAACATGATCAAGAACCATCCCGGCCAGGTGCTGGCGCTGCTGCGGTCCTGGCAGGACGCGCTCTCCTACTATCAGGCCAACACGGCGGATGGCCGCGCCATCATCGCCGCCTCGGTGGGCTCGGACCTCGCCAGCCTGAACACCGCGTTTGACGGCGTAACCTATTACAGCGTGCCCGCCGCCCGCGCCGCCTTCAACGGCAATTTCAAAACCAAGACCTTCAACGACGTGCTGAAAGCCGCCCAGCAGGCGGGCATTGTCACCGGCACGGTCACACCGGCGCAGGTGCTGGATGCCGATTTCCTCAATGCGGTCCAGTAAATTCCGCGCCCTGCGGCGCTCCCT
>JAQUAC010000278.1 GCA_028687415.1 Acidocella sp.
CCGTCACCTCCGTGAAGCCGGGCCAGTTCGTCATCGGCTCGTTCTTTGCCTCGGACAATACCTGCCCGCATTGCCGGGCGGGGTATCAGACCTCCTGCGTTCACCGGGAGTTTGTCGGCGGCGCGCAATCTCCGCTGCTGCGCGTGCCTTTGGCCGACGGTACGCTGGTTGCCACTGGTGAGACGCCGGCGGATGACAGACTCCCGGATTTTCTGGCGCTCTCCGACGTGATGGGCACGGGCTGGTTCGCCGCCGAGGCGGCGAATGTGAAGCCGGGTGCGACAGTGGCGGTGGTAGGCGATGGCGCGGTCGGACTGCTCGGCGTGCTCTCTGCAAAATTGATGGGGGCGGAGCGGATCATCGCCATGAGCCGCCACACCACACGGCAAGAGCTGGCGCGGGAATTCGGGGCCACCGACATTGTCGAGGAGCGCGGCGATGAAGGTGTGGCGCGCATCAAGGAGCTGACCAACGGGGTGGGCGCCGACTCCGTGCTGGAATGCGTCGGCACGCAGGAATCGATGATGCAGGCAATCCGCTCGACGCGCCCTGGTGGCTTCATCGGTTATGTCGGCGTGCCGCATGGAGTAGAATTGAAAGGCGAGGAGCTGTTCTTCGCGCACGTGCATCTGCATGGTGGCCCGGCGCCGGTGCGCCGCTTCCTGCCGCATCTGATCGAACTGACCCGAGATGGAAAGATCCATCCCGGCAAGGTGTTCGATCTGACGCTGCCGCTGGAGCAGGTGGCGGAGGGCTACCGTGCCATGGATGAACGACGCGCCATCAAGACGCTGCTGCTGCCGGGCCTGCAGGCAAAGCCATGAGTAGGGCCTGGAACGACGATGAGTTGCAGGCCATCGTCGCGGCGGATGATCTGCATATCGCGCCGCTCCGCGAGGACGGCGTAACCTATGGCACGCCGATATGGATCTGGTGCGTGGCCGTTGAGGGTGGGCTTTATGTACGTGGTTATAACGGCGCGGCCTCACGCTGGTATCAGGCGGCGCTGCGCCAGAAGGCCGGGCGGATCATTGCGGCGGGCAAAACACGGGAGGTGAGATTTGAACCCGTCGAAGGCAAGCTCAATGATCTCATCGACGAAGCATACCGCGCCAAATACCGTCGCAGCCCCTACCTCAAGCCGATGATCGGCGCAGCCGCGCGAGTCGCCACGGTCAGAATCACCCCCGGCAGCGCCGCGCCTTGAGCCAAGTTCAGAAGGAATGAAACCTATGCCGCATGTCGTAGTGAAGATTGCCGCTGGACGCACAGAGCGGGAGAAGACCGACCTGGCTGAAGCGTTGGCAAATCTGGCGGCCGAAAAGCTCGCGATTGATCCTGAGACGATCTCGGTGGCGATCGAGGACGTGCAGCGGGAAAACTGGGTTGATGACGTCTATAAGCCAGAGATTCTAGCGAGAATGGATAGTATCTACAAAAAGCCTGGATACAATCCCCTTTAAAGCCCTGCCGCCGGCATTACCGCAGCGTCTATTTAGGGAAGATCCGCTTTCCTGGTTCGATCTCCCAAAAGCGGACAGGCGACTTGCGGCCCAAAGCGTCCAAAATATTAGATGGAATGTATGCGCCCTTTGTAGTCGTTCCCGAGGGCTAGGAGCTTTCCCGAAAACGGTCCTTCGTAGGACGGGTGGAACGAAGCGTAACCCATCGAACGGCCGGGAACTGGAACAAAGGATGGGTTACACTCCACCCATCTTTGCTGCGGCTCGCTTGTTTATTGTCCGCTTAAAATTTTGGCGATCATTGAGGTTACCCCGGTGGCCACAAGATTACTAGCAGCTCCCTCCATGATCCGCTGCAAGGCGCCTAGTGCTTGGGTTAAGCGACTCGCATGGGGGGTAGCCTCCGACGCAGCGGCTTTCAGCTCTGAAAGGGCGCTTTGCACTTGTTCTATGGTTTCTGGCGGTAGATCTGCGTGGGGCAATTGACTTTCAATTTGCCCCGCCAATTTGGTGGATTCGGTTGCAAGTCGCATGGCATCGGCTTGATAATAAGATGTTACGCTTGCATTGCGTCCAAAGGCTCCTAGACCGACGGCATTCCCGATGCTGCCGATGTTAATGTGAACGGTCTGGGCGCGATCAGATTCAATCTGTGAGAAAGATAATCCATTACCATGAATACCTGCTTGCTCAAGCTTTATCGCCCAATCGAGGACAGCATTGCGGACACCATCAATGACGCCGCTTAAGGCGGCGCAAGACGTATGGAACTTCACGTCGGCCTGTATACCAAGTTCCCGACGAACTTTATTTGCAAACTCGATTGGAACGCTTGCCAAAACATGGCCAGACTCATTACTTATCAGGCCAAGTAGCTCTCCGATAGGATGCGGAGTCGGCTGGGTCACGTCTAAACCTACGGATTGCCATCCCTGATAGGGATTAAGCCACTTTATTTCACCACGTACTTGACGATATTGAGGTAATTGTTCGATTGGAACATCGAAATAGCCGTTGAGTTCGCGGTCCACCCAATTGCTTAAATTGGAGTTGCCAAGCTTAATTGCAACAATTTTTGCTTTACGCAACAAATCGGTGATCGGAGCGGATCGCTGAATTGCATCGTTCTGAAGTTGATCAACCAAGCTAGCAGGCATGTGTGTCTCCCCTTTCCAGGACGGTGACAGAAATCAAACACTCTGGCAAAATCTATTCGGTCAATAGTCAATATATGTGGTGGTATCGTTGTTCAGCGGGGTCATTGGTTGGTAGTTTTTCGCGTCTCTGGGCTAAAAGCAGTCCGGCTGCTGCCGGCCCCAACCTTACGAATAGTCGCCGCGGATAGCCTGAAGAGGCCATCGGTACAATCAATCGCAAAAATTTGATCGTTCAACCTCATGGCGCCCCCGTCGGTCTGTGGTCGGCGTGAGCTTCCCGAAAGCGGTTAGGGTGGACGGCTCCCGCTCACGACATCTAGGTGTCAAATTGGAGCCACTTGTACGCACTTGCCCGCTTGCAAAATGCCGGACACCGTTACAGCATTAGGCGCCAATAAGCGCGGGGAAGCAACAGATGGACGACGACGATCTTATCGAACAATTGGATAAATTGCTCACTTCGCGTTGCGTATCGTGGCTCTTCGGAGCAGGGATTAGCCGAAACGCGGGAATTCCGCTTATGTACGGCCTGACGGAACGAGTACTTCAACTTGCGAGCGGGACGCCTGAAGAGGACATCCTTATTGCGCTTAAGGCCGATTTGCCGCCTAGCAGCCATATCGAACATATCCTTAGCTATCTTGCGGATCACATTTCCATTGCCGATCGATCGGTTAGCAAATCCTCCATGCTTGGCGGAAAGCCCATTGCACTTGATGACCTTAGGAATGCACATGAGACTGTCCTCGCCTGGATCGCTTGGACCGTCAGATGGGGCTTCTTTCCGGGCTCCCCGCCACTGATTGGGTCTTCAAATGAACCGCTTATTAAGATCGACGAGCATCTTGCCTTTGTGCGGGCCCTCTTCAACACGACGCTCGCCGGCGTCGCCGACCGTCGTGGGGCTGTAAAACTCTTTACGACTAACTATGACACACTTCTCGAAGATGCTCTTGCGCTATGCGAGATATCATATTGGGATGGCTTCGACGGAGGGGCAGTCGCCTACCGCAGCTATCGCTTTGGCGCGCCCGAACCAATATCTGGCTTTCGTGCGCATATCATCAAGCTTCATGGTTCCATCGACTGGCATCTCGACGGCAACGGGCGTGTTTGGCGAGTGCGCGAGGGCGATCTGTATCCCGCCGCTGATCGACGTGTTCTGATTTACCCGCAGTCAACAAAATATGCGGC
>JAQUAC010000279.1 GCA_028687415.1 Acidocella sp.
ATGCGGTGCTGGACGTGAAGATGCGCACCATCCCCATGCAGATGGAGGAGAGCATGGATTTCTCGCTTATCGGCACGGCGGTAAGAATGGAGGGGTTGCCCCCCTCCAGTGATCCCGTCATCGCGACCGTCCCGGCCCTGGAGTTCGTGAAGCTGCTGGAGGCCGATGTGGTGCCCACGGGTATAGCCATCGGCGCGCATTATGAATGGTTGCGGGATTGGAACGGGTATGCCGCCAATCCCAACTACTGGTTCAACGCCGAGGCCACGCAGCTCTCCGGCTTGTGGGATACTGTGCGCCACCGCGCGCATGCGAATTTGCGCGAGAGTGCCCGCCCGCGCGGGAATGGCGTGCTGGCGCATCTCAACTTCTCGCAGATGTTCGAGGTGGAGCGAGAGCAGGGCGAAATGAAGTACAAGGAATATCTGGCGCGGTACATCGTCATCGCCACCACTGTGGATGCGCGGCGTGGCACGCCGTTTCCGCATGAGATCAAAATGGTCGTAGACATGAAGGATGGCGGAACACCGCTGACCGGAACCACGCCGCACCACCAATCCTACGCCACGAACCAGAAGAGCGGAGCCATATAAACGATGTCCAACGACCTGCCTTTGCATGCGCGTGAACGGCTGAAGGGGCTGCGCTCCTCCGTGCATTCCACCGGCGTGTTCACCTCCGATTTTTCGGTCAACGAGTTCCTGCTGGTGCGCAAGGCAGGGTTCGAGCCCATCGGGCTATGCGTCGGCACCTGCGTGTATCATGTCGGGGTGCAATACAGCTCCTGGAGCAAGAGCCAGGAGATGGATGTGCTCTCGAAGGCCATGTACCATGCGCGTGAGTTGGCGATGTCCCGCATGCGCGCTGAAGCCGCCGCCATGGGGGCGGACGGCATTGTCGGCGTGAAACTCAAGATCAAGCGGCTGGAATGGGACGAGCAATTGCTGGAGTTCATCGCCATCGGCACCGGGGTGGTGCATGGCGAGGGGCATAAGGGCTTCCGCGCGCATGATGGCGGGCCGTTCACCTCCGACCTCTCAGGCCAGGATTTCTGGTCCCTGCTGCATGCCGGCTACCGCCCGGTGGAGATGGTCATGGGTTCCTGCGTCTATCATGTGGCGCATCGCGGCTTTCTTTCCGGCCTCAGCACGGTGGGGCGCAATGTGGAGATGGAGAATTTCACCGCCGCCATGTACGAGGCGCGCGAGATTGCGGTGGAGCGGATGCAGTACGAGGCCGCGGCGGCGAAAGCCGAGGGGGTAGTCGGCGTGGATATCCACGAGGGCAGCCATGGCTGGCAGACGCATATCATCGAATTCTTTGCCATAGGCACCGCTGTGCTGCCGCTGGACGAAGAGATCGCGCCGGAGAAGATTTCTGACCCGATTATGGTGCTGTCGGTTAACGACTAAGCAAACTTTAAGACCAGAAACCCCGCGACAATGAACGCGGCGATGATGCCGGTGATGAGGCCGAGGCGTTTCTCGATGAAGTTCCGCGCCGGTTCGCCGAATTTGCGCAGCAATGCCGCCTCCAGGAAGAAGCGGGCGCCGCGCGTGATCAGGCTGGCGCCCATGAACAGCGGAAAGCTGAACGCGGCGGCGCCGGCGGCGATGGTGACGATCTTGTACGGGATCGGCGTCAGGCCCTTGATGAGGATGACCGCCACGCCGTATTGCGCGAATTTCTGCTGGAAGGCCGTGAACGCCGCCTCGTAATGGTAGAAATTGATGATCGGCTGCGCCAGCTTGGCAAAGAGCGCGTAGCCGATGCCATAGCCCAGCGCCCCGCCCAGCACGCTGCCCAGCGTGGTGATGGCGGCGAATTTGAACGCGGCGCGCGGCTGCGCCAGCGCCATGGGGATGAGCAGCGCATCCGGCGGGATGGGAAAGAAGCTGGCCTCGGCGAAGGCGAGGCCGAACAGCCAGAGCGGGGCGGTGGGGCGCTCCGCCAGGGAGATGACACGGTTATAGGTTCTGCGCAGCATGGTGGCGTCAGTTTTGCGTGATCATCGAGCGGTGCCGCAGATCATCCAGCAATTGCTGTGATTCCAGCTCCACCCGGCGTTCGATGATGATGTTGGCGATCTCGTCATCCGAAGGCAGGGTCGCGGCCTGCTGCTGGCTCGAGCAGAGCATGACCACGGAGACGCCATCTTGCGCCACCAGTGGCACGCTGGTCTGGTTGGGGGCGAGTTTGGCGAGAATCTGCTGGAAGGCGGGCGGCGTGACGGTGGCAAGATTCACCGGGCCAGGATTGGCCGGGCGCACATTGCCGTAGGATGCGTTGAGCGCGGTCATGTCGTCGCAGGAATGCGCCTGATGCGTCTTGGCCACGAGCTGGTTGATGACCGCGGCCTGGGCCGGGCCGACTTGGCCGTTGGTGATCGGCGTGGGGTAAGGGACGAACACCTGACGGATGGAGAGCATGGTCTGCATCTGCGAGCCGATGTTGTGCTTGTCCATGAGTTGCACGATCTCGTAGCCGCCGGGCACGCGGATGGGGTTGGAAATGGCGCCAGGCGGCATCTCCTTCACGGTCGCGGCCACGGCCTGATCCAGCTGGCTGAGCTGCACGTAGCCAAGATCCCCGCCCCGCAGCGCCGTTGGCGCCTGGCTGAACTGCGCGGCGATGATGGGGAAGGGGGCGCCGGACCGCAACTGGCCGATAACGGTGTTAGCGAAATTTTTGGCAGGCTGCTCGTCAGACGGGTCGGTCACGGGCACGAAGATCTCCCCGAGGCGATACTGCGTGCTGCCAAGCTCGGCCTTCAGCGCCTTTTTTTCCGCGTTCATGTCGCCCGGTGTGGGCTGCAGCCCTGGCCCCAGCACCTGGTGCAGCACTTTCTGCCAGCCGAGCTGGGTGCGGATCTGCGCCAGTAGCGTGGCGAAGGGAATGCCGGCGGCTTCCAGGCGCGGGCGCAGCCCGCCGGCGGGCATGTTGTTGCCCTGCTCGATATGCGAGATGGCGCTGACGACGTCGGCATCCGACACGGTGATGTTGCGGTTGGCGATTTCCTGCATCTGCAGGGTCTGGTCGATGAGCTGCTTGGTCACCTGCGGCGCCAGCCGTTTGAGCGCCTCGGGCGTGGGGTTCATGCCGGTGGAAACGGCGAGCAGCCTGGCGCGGCTATAGACGTCCTGCGTGGTGATGACCTGGCCGTTGACCACCGCCGCGATGCTGGCTGTATCCGGTGTGGTGTAGGTTGTTGGGCTGGCGGTTTGCGCGAACGCGACCCCCGAGAAGCAGACGGAGGCAGCCAGGGCAACGCGGAGAACATACTTCATAGGGCATTGAATCCAACAGTACCGAGGGTTTTGAAGGTGAACTGGAGCAACACCAGGGTATTGCCGGTATCCAGATTGAATGAGGTGAAGCGCTTATAGAAGAGCAGGTTGGCGCCGAAGCAGTCATTCTGCCAGCCGGCACTGGCGCTGACATTGTCAAACTTGCCGGTTTGCAGGTTACGCTGGGTGCCGGCGGAGAACGACCAGGGGCCGATATTCGTGTTCGCCGAGGCGGTGAACTCCCGCCGTTCCGTGAAGTAGGCGGCGGGCGGGTTGAGCGTGATCTGCCCGGTGCTGCTGGCGGTGTCGTACAGCACATAGGGGTCGGTACTGGTGTAGAGGTAGCCGCCGGAGATGTTCAGCTTATGGGTGCCGAAATTCGCTGTCGCGTCGATCATGCGTATGCCCAGGGACGAATGGTCGAGCCGCGTGCGGTAGGCCACGTTGAACCAGGGAGTGGGGGCGACGATGAAGTAGATCGGAAG
>JAQUAC010000280.1 GCA_028687415.1 Acidocella sp.
AGATCACCAATATTGTACAACTCAACTAAAAAAAACCATGCCAGCGCCTCAATTCCATCGCGCCTTCGTCCCCACTCTAATCCGGGGGCCTCCCAGCCTCCCAGGTCAGAAAACCCGCAACCAGTAGCAGCGAACGCTTCAATGAGGTCGTCCGGTCCCATTGGGGCATCGAAAACCGGCTGCACTGGAGGCTCGATGTCGTCATGAACGAGGATCAGGACAGAAGCCGTTTGGGCAATAGCCCAAACAACCTCGCGGTTCTGCGGCACATGGCCCTGAACGTCATGCAAAAGGAGAATACCACCAAGGGGTCCCTGCGCGGCAAGTTCAAACGCGCCGGATGGGACGACAGCTACCTCGCCAAGCTCCTGGCACTATTTTGAAGTGCGATTGCCCTGGGGATGCAGAACTCTCGCTTGCGTGGCTGACCAGCCGCCATCCCATTATTCAGCTGGCGCTGTTCGAGGCGAAGCTTGCCGCTCTCGCCCTGGGCGCCGGGCCTGACCGGGCCTTGCCAGAGCTGATCGCGCATTACCGGGCGGCGCAGGACCAGCCGGACTTTAAACCCGTCCGTCTTGCCTTGATGGCGCACAATCTACTGCAGGCGCGGCTGGACGATGTTCAGCGCGGGTTGGACGAAATGCAGGACATGGCGCCGCCGGCGCGGGCGGCGACGGCCGGCACGATCGCTTTTCTGCGCGGCGAGCCTGCGGCGGCCATCGCGCATTTCCAAGTGGCGTTAAAACTGCGGCGCAAGGCGGTTGGTAAGCGCAAGCTGTTCCTGGAGGGCATACACGGCCTGTTTTTTATCATGGCCATGCTGGCGGCGAATGACCCAGCCCTGCACGGTGACGTTCAGTTCGGGCTCGAAGCGGCGCTAGCCGCGCCGTCTGGGTATGGCGCTGGCTATGTGGCGCTGCAGGCGCTGCTCTGGCTGGCGCAGGGCCAGGACGCCAAGGCCGGCTCCCTGATCACAACCCTGCGGGCGGCGCCGCCGCCCAATCCGGCTTCGGCCGCCTGTATTGCCCTCGCCGAATGGTTCATCGATGCCCAGCGCGCCCAGAAATTTCGTGACGACCACGTCGCGGGTTTTACCCAATTGCAAGCGTCGGCGCCGCTATTGGCGCGCATATTTGCCGAGCTTCTGACCGAAATGACGGTGGATGCGGCGCCCTACCAAGCCTATCTGGACAGTACCGGCACCGGGATCTCGCTCCGCTTCACCCGCTTGGTGCAATTCCGCGCGCCCTGGCAGCGCGCCCTGGAGAGCCTGGATGCGTTTCTTGGCGGTGGCGAGGCCAAAGCGGTAACGTTGCCCGCCTCGCGTCCGGCGCGCCGGTTGGCCTGGTTCATCGATTTCGCGCATCTGCGGGTCGACGTGGTGGAACAATCCGCGCGGGGCCAAAATGGCTGGACCGATGGAAGGCCAGTGGCGCTTAAGCGGCTGCACGAGCGCGACCCAAAACTCGATTATCTGAGCGATGCGGATATTGCCGCCTTGCGGACCCTGCGGCGGGAAGCCGGCGGCTGGTATGGCGCTGACAGTTATGAGTTCGATGTAGAGCGGACAATTGGGGCATTGATCGGCCATCCGGCGGTATTTGACGCGCGCCAGCGAGCCCAGCGGGTTGAATTGGTGAGCTATCCGCTGGAACTGGTGATCAGTGCCGCCGGCGACGGCTACCGGATCGCGCTCTCGCATAGCGCGGTCGAACCCACGATCTTCATCGAGCCGGAAACGCCGGCGCGTTATCGTGTGGTGGAATTCCCCAAGCGTATGCTCGCGGTCGCTGAAATTCTCGGTGGCCATGGTCTGGTTGTTCCCAAAGCCGCGCGAGAGCAGGTGATCGCGATGGTCCGGCGCGATAATCCGACGCTGCCGATCCGTTCGGAGGTCGATGGCATAGCGGCGCCTGCCGAGGAGGGACAAGCCTGGCCCGTGCTCCAGTTCACGCCGCATGAGGCCGGCCTGCGGCTTCAGCTCTTGGTCCGGCCATTCGGTGCCGAGGGGCCCGCTTATATTGCCGGGCTTGGTGGGCACTCGGTGCTGGCGGAAATCGGCGGCCAGCAAAAACGGGTCAGCCGTGATCTGCCGCGGGAGATGAGCGAACGTGCCGCCCTGATCGCGGGATGCCCGGCCTTGCGCGACCGGATGGCCGCGGATACGCATGAGCTTGTGGTCGATGATCTGGCGGGCAGTTTAGAATTGCTGCTGGAAGTGCAGGCCTATCCCGGCCCGGTCGCCATCGAATGGCCGCAAGGCCAGGCGATGCGGGTGAGTGCCGCCGGCGCGAAGGGGCTCAAACTTCGGGTGGCCCAGGCGCGCGATTGGTTCAACGTGACCGGCGAAGTAACAACCGACGATGATCAGGTGCTGGAAATGCAGTTCCTGTTGGACCGGCTCGAGCGCGCGCCAGGTCGGTTCATTGCGCTGGACGACGGTAGTTTCATCGCCCTGACACATCAATTGCAGGCCCAACTTTCACTTCTGGCGAACGGGTCGGAAGTTCATAATGGGGTGCGGCGCATGCATAAATTCGGTGCCCCAGCATTGGACAAGGCGCTTGGCGAAGCTGGGGAGGTGAGTGTCGATGCCGCCTGGCAACGCCATGTCGCGCGCATCCGTGAGGCGGCCGCATGGACACCGCGAATACCCGCCACGTTGCGCGCTGAATTGCGGGATTATCAGGCCGAGGGATTTGCCTGGCTCTCGCGCTTGGCGCATTGGGGGGCTGGCGCCTGCCTCGCCGACGATATGGGGCTCGGCAAGACCGTGCAGGCAATCGCGGTGATGCTGGAGCGCGCAGCGGACGGGCCAACTCTGGTGGTGGCGCCAACCTCGGTCTGCCCGAACTGGATGGCCGAGATTTCCCGCTTTGCCCCGACGCTGAACCCGCGGCGTTTTGCCGCGGCAGCGGATCGCGCGGCCGTCGTGGCCGGGTTGGGCAAGCAGGATGTGCTGGTCTGCAGCTACGGGTTGCTGCACCAGGAAAGCGAGCTGCTGGCCAGCCGTGAATGGTCGATGCTGGTGCTGGACGAAGCACAAGCGATCAAGAACGCCCAATCCAAACGGGCGCGGGCCAGCGTCGAACTCAACGCCGGCTTCCGCCTAGCGCTGACGGGCACACCGATCGAGAATTACCTCGATGAATTATGGAGCCTAATGAATTTTCTGAACCCCGGTCTGCTCGGCGGCCGCGAAGGCTTTCAGAAGCGCTTTGTCATCCCCATCGAGCGCGACCGCGACGCCCAGGCGCGGCAGGCGTTGCGTACCTTGATCCGCCCGTTTCTGCTGCGCAGGACCAAGGCCGCGGTGTTGAGCGAGTTGCCGCCGCGAACCGAGCAAATCATCAGCGTCGAGAGGAGCGACGCGGAGCGTATCTTCTACGAGGCCGTGCGCCAGCGTGCGATGGCGTCGCTCGATGCGCTGGAGGCAGACAAGGGCAAGCGCAAAATTCATATCCTGGCTGAAATTACCCGGTTGCGCCGCGCCTGCTGCAACCCGGCGCTGATTGATCCGAGCATCGGAGTGCCAAGCGCCAAGCTGGAGGCCGTTCTGGAACTTGTGGATGAGTTGTTGCACAGCCGTCACCGCGCTTTGGTCTTCAGCCAGTTCACCGGGCATCTGGCCTTGCTTCGCACAGCCCTCGAGGCGCGGGGTATCGCCTATGAGTATCTCGACGGCAGGACGCCGCCAGCGGAGCGCGCGCGCCGGGTCGCGGCATTCCAGCCCGGAGGTCGCGGACCGGCTCGACGCGCTGG
>JAQUAC010000281.1 GCA_028687415.1 Acidocella sp.
GGGATGGGGTGCCCGCGCCATCGCTGGAGACGCTGTACGCGCAGATGGACCGGGATGAGAAAGACCCGGTGCTAAAGACCATCCAGGGCATGATCTGGGAGGATGGCTACCGGGATGGCGCGCTGAAGGCGGAGCTGTATCCGGATGTGCCCCCTGCCCTGCGCCGCTGGGCGCGCGCGGGGCTGCGGCTGTACGTGTATTCCTCAGGCTCCGTACCGGCGCAGAAGCTGCTTTTCGGCCACACGTCGGAGGGTGATCTGACGCCGCTGTTCCAGGCGTAGTTCGACACGCGGGTGGGACCGAAGCGGGAAGTGGCGAGCTATGCCGACATCGCGCGCGGGGCGAATGTGCAGCCGGAGGAGTTTCTGTTCCTCTCGGACATGGAACCAGAGCTGGATGCGGCGCGGGCGGCGGGACTGCAAACCTGCCAATTGGTGCGCGAGCAAGACGGCACACAGGCCAGCACCAGACATGAAATTGCGAAGGATTTTACCGAAGTGGCGCAAAAATTCAGGTTGCCGCATGGCTAAACCAAGAGAGCTGTTGCGCCACGGCGCTGACTGGCTGCAAAAAACCCCGCTGATGCGGGCTTTTTTGTGGGGACTCGCCAGCGCCCTGGCCCTGCCGCCGGTGCATGCGCTGCCTGTGCTGCTGTTCGCGGTGCCGGCGTTTCTGCGACTGATCGACGGCGCGAAAGACATCAGGCGCGTGATGCTGACCGGCTGGGTTTACGGCTTCGGTCTCGCCATTGCCGGGCTGTACTGGGTCACTGAGCCGATATTGACGGAAGCCTCGACCTTCTGGTGGCTAGTGCCCTTTGCGGCACCGCTGCTGGCGGCGGCGGTGGCATGCTACAGCGTCATCCCGGCTCTGGCGGCGCGCTGGGTGCGGCCAGGGCTGGGGCGGCTATTCGCCTTTGCCGGCGCCTGGGTGCTGTCGAACCTCGCGCAGCAATTCCTGTTCTCCGGCTTCCCCTGGAATTTCTGGGGCGGCGACTGGGCTATTCCAGGGCGCCTCGGTGACATCTTCATTCAGCCCGCCGCGTTGTTTGGCGTGCATGGGCTGACGCTGGCGACCGTGCTGCTGGCCGGGCTGCCGATGTTCGGCCGGCGCGGGCTGGCGGCGCTGGCGGCGGCGCTCGCCCTCTGGGCCGGATATGGCTGGCACAGGCTGCAAACCCCGCTCCCCCCCACGGGCATCACTCTGGCCCTGCTGCAACCCAACTTCCGCGAACCGCCGGATTATTCGCGCCCGGCACTCATCGCCAACTGGCAGCGTCTGTTGGCGATGAGCAATGCCGGGCTGAAAGCCGGGGCCAGTGCCGTGATCTGGCCCGAGGCAGCCAGCCCCTGGCTGCTGGACAGCGATTACGGCGCCCGCCAGCAACTGGCGGCGGTCACGGGCACGGCGCCGATTCTCGCCGGGTCCCTGCGCGTGGTCAGCCCGACGGATTTCCGCAACTCCCTGGTGGTGACCGCCGGGCCGGTGCCGGCGCTGGCCGTGTACGATAAATGGAAGCTGGTGCCCTTCGGCGAGTACATGCCGAAATGGATCCCGGTGAAGATCATTCCCGACATGCTGGGCGGCGGCTTCAGCCCTGGCCCTGGGCCGGAGACGATCACAGTGGATGGGCTCCCGCCCTTCGGTCCGCTGATCTGCTACGAGGCAATCTTCACCGGGCAGATTGTGGACGAGGCGCACCGCCCTGCCTGGCTGGTGAACATCACCGACGACGCCTGGTTCGGCGACTCTGCCGGGCCGCGCCAGCACTTCGCCGCAGCCCGGCTGCGCGCCGTGGAGGAAGGACTGCCTCTCGCCCGTGATGCAAATTCAGGCATTTCCGCCATGTTCGACCCGTTCGGCCATGTGGTAGCAAGCTTACCCCTTGATTCACAAGGAGTTTTAGTCGTCCCCCTGCCAAGCCCCCTGCCGCCGACGCTTTTTTCTAGGCTTGGACTCTTGTTCCCTGCTATACTTGCAGTTGTAATGCTTTTGAGTGGGAAGCTGATTTCCTCTCGAGTTTGAGGTTAAATTCTTGCCATTGTACTGGATACGTCTATTTAATAATTCAATCCGTAAGGATTTGTATTGTCACAATGGTTAACTCATGGTAACTTTTTGGCTGGAGTAAGGTTGCCGGCTGAGTTACCACGTAACGCAATGAAGTGCCCGGAACGCCGCTAAGCAAGCGGCCTCCCGGCAGTCCAGGGATAACACGGTGGGTGTCACCACCTATTGGAGAAATTGAGTTTTATGGCTGAAGAGAACGCCGAACGTCCGGAACGTGAAAGCCGTCCCAGTCCGATCGATATTCACGTTGGGTCACGCATCCGCCTGCGCCGCACATTGCTTGGCATGTCACAGGAACGCCTGGGTGATGCGCTTGGGCTGACCTTTCAGCAGGTGCAGAAATATGAGCGCGGCGTGAATCGCGTTGGAGCATCGCGCCTGTTTGATATTTCCCGCGTGCTGGACGTGCCTATTTCCTATTTCTTCGACGATATGCCGGAAGGTATGTCCGAGGGGCCGGTTTCCGGCCCGCGCGGCCGCATGTATGGCTTCGCCGAGCAACAAGAGCCGTTCAGCGCCGGGGTAGACGACCAACTCACCAAGCGCGAGACCCTGGAACTGGTACGCGCCTATTACCGGATCACCGACCCGGCCATGCGCAAGCGCATGTTCGAGCTGATGAAGTCCCTCGCCCCGGTAGAAGCTGCGTTCAACGTGGGCTGACCTTAAAACGTTTCCATAATATTAAGGCCCTGAAGGATAATATCCTTCAGGGCCTTAATTATTTGTTAGAAAAAACACCAGGGGAGCACCGCCCCCCTGGCTTGTCAGGCTTCAGATTTCTCCAATTGCCTTTTCCTCGGCGATGATTTCCGCGGCGCGGGCAGCCACGGCGCGGGTGCCGATCGGCGGGCCGGGGAAGCGGACACGCGCGACACCGAACCAGATGACGGCAAGCAGCACGAGCAGGCCGAGAATGTAATTGACGAGAATGCCGTTTGGCGCACGGGTGCCGATATAGATGATCAGCCCGCCGCCGAACACCGAGATGGCCGCCAGCGGTTTGGAGAGCACACCAAGACGGAAGGGGCCGAACTCGGTCCAGCTTTTACCCTCGGCGAAGAGCCCGGCGAGAATCGGCATGGCGTAGGAGATATAGAGGAACATCGCGCAACCCGCCGCCAGGGCCAGGAAAGCCGAGGAGTACAGGGTGACGCCGATGGACAGCGCCACGGTGAGCCAGATGGCGCCGATGGGCGTGCGGTGAACCTTGTCGACATGGCGCAGCGCCTTGCTGCCCGGCAGTCCACCATCGCGCGCAAAGGCGTAGACCATGCGTGAAGTGGACATCACCCCGGCCAGTGCACAGAGGAAGTTGGCGAGCACAATGCCGATGAACAGCGCATCTTTCAGCGGTGCCGGCACGGCCAGCGCGCCCAGTATGTTGTAGCTGATGCTGACCCCGCCACTCGCTGCCTTGCCTGCATCGGGGATGGAGAGGATAAACGCCGCCGCCAGGGCCAAACCAAACACGCCGGACCAGAAGATGGCGTTCAGGATACCGCGCGGCACGTTGCGGCGGGCATCCACGGTTTCTTCCGAGGTATGGGCCGAGCCGTCAAACCCGGTGATGGTGTAGAGCGGGTAGAGCAGCGCCAGCAGGAAGAGATAGAAGTGGCTCTCGCTATGCGGGAACACGCCGCCACCGGCATCGCCAGAAAAATTGGTGAAGGTGAACAGGCGCGAGAGATG
>JAQUAC010000282.1 GCA_028687415.1 Acidocella sp.
ACGGCTCGTCTTTGGGATTCGGGTTGATCAGGCTCGTATCATCCGGCGTGTAGAGCTGCTGGGTGATGCCGATGCTGATGCGCTGGGTGCCGTCACCCCATACGGCATGGCCGAAATCGGCGAGAAAGTCCGGAACTTTCCCTTCCGGCGAGGTCCAGCCCAGATGAAAGCCGTTAACGTAATACCGATCCGTCGGCTGCGAGGTGCTGACCGAGGCATTTTCGTCCTGGATGGTCCAGATGCCGGACAGGGGGGATGACGAGGAATCCGCATGAGCCGCCAGCGGCACAGCCACCAGTGCGAAGGAGCTCAGAACGGCAGCAATGCGGGCGCGCGCGGCGTCATGTGCGGATTTTTTCATGGCCCTCAAATTCGGCGTGGGTGGCGATGTTACAAACTGTAGCCCATGTCTTGAATATTGGAAC
This sequence comes from Acidocella sp., assembly GCA_028687415.1. Classification (GTDB taxonomy): domain Bacteria; phylum Pseudomonadota; class Alphaproteobacteria; order Acetobacterales; family Acetobacteraceae; genus Acidocella. Next base: position 426 of record JAQUAC010000282.1, read on the forward strand.
TAGCGCTCGCGGCTGGTGGCGAGGGCGAGGTCTACGAGACGCTCCAGCACTTCCCCCTCCTGCGCGCCTGCGATAGCGTGCTCACCATCGATGAGGAAACATGGCACGCCGTTAATTCCCAAGCGGTGCGCATGCAAGTTTTCGGCATGGACGAATTCCGCCCCTTCTCCGGAACCGAGGAAAGCCTCGACCTCATCCTGATCCATACCTTGCTGCGCGGCGAGGGATGCTAGTATCGCATGGCTGCCAATATCCAGCCCCTCGACAAAATGCGCCGCGAAGATGCGCTGCACCAGCCGATCCGCCACGCCATAGCGCGCCGCCTCGCGCACCAAGCGGTGGGCGTCCACGCTGTTGGGGGTTCGGCGTATGGCGGTGAAGTTGAATTCGATGCCTTCCGCGGCACCCAGCTCGGCGATGGAGGCGTAAAGCCGCCGCGCCCGGTCCTCGGCGCCGAATTTGCGGATCATGTAATCGGCGCGAGACATACCGCTGCGGGGCATATCCGGGTTCAGCAGAAAGGGGCGCCAGCTCAGGTCGACATCCAGATCCTGCCGGCGCGCCAGCAGGAAAGACAGGCGCTTCACCCCCAGATAGCACCAGGGGCAGACAAAATCGAAGACGACCTCGATAACCAGCCGCGTCGGCAGGGGGGCGAGGATATTCATGGCCGCGAGCCTATCCTACTTTATTCCGCCGTGCGAGGGTTTTAGCGCGTTCTGGGTTAAACGTTCCTATATGGAAGCTTGCCCTGCGGGCCGCGCGGCGCAATGATGCCCCACGTTTTTGGAGCCTCGAATTGTGAAACTTTTTGTTCTTGCTGCCCTTGGCAGCCTTGCCGCTGGCGCCGCCTTCGCGCGCCAGTACCCCTCCGAGCCCCCCTCCGGCACGGTGATCCATCTATTCGGGCCCAACTCCCTGACCTCTCACATTCTGCCGACGGCGCCCGCCGCATCTGGGACGGCGCCGGCCGGTGCCGCAGGAACAGCCCACGGAACGGCCTCCCCCGCAGCACCAGCCGCCGCCGGCGGTAGCCCGGCCGCCGCTGGCGGCGGCACCAGCTCCGACATGAGCACAAGCGACATTTTGCACGAGATGTTCGTCACGGGCGACCCGAATCAACCGGACTCGGCGAAGCTCTCCAAAGGCCGGCCCGGCGCGCGGCAATAATCACCCTGCCCGGCCACCTTCGCGATGGCCGGGCAGGCTCTTAGTCGCGCGCGCGCAGAACGTCAGCCTGATGCTCCAGGCGCTTGGCGACGTCGTCCAAGTGCCAAGCTTCGATATCGTAGAACGTGATATAGCCGCGGTGGCTGACATCGATGTCATTGAAGTGATCGACAATCGGTGCAAACGCCGCCGCCTTGGCCTGAGCCAAGGTCAGATGCCCGTCATGCGTGACGTTGGCGGCGTAGAACTTGACCAGAAACTCTTCCGGCCCGCCGCGCCCTTTACGGTCCCCGCTCATGCCGCTGCCGGGGCCACCCATCATCCCCGGACCGGCGTCGAAATCGCCCGGCGGCGGGGGCGGCGGTGGGGATTTGTCAGTCTGCGCCATGGCGATTCCGGGCAGAAGACCAAGGCCAGCACAAGTTGCCAAAACAAAACGGCGCATGTGGAGAAACTCCTAGTTACTATGAGCCTACTTTATGCCCAACGAATGTAACCCCAACGTCTCCCACTTGTGACAAACGAAAAACGGCACCCGAGGGTGCCGTTTTCCGTAGCGCCAGGCTGATGCCTTAGCGGGAGTAGTATTCCACCACGAGGTGCGGTTCCATCTGCACGGGGAAGGGCACATCGGCCAGCTTCGGGGCGCGCAGATACTTGCCCTTCATGGCGCGGTGATCGACTTCCATGTATTCCGGCACATCGCGCTCGCCGCTCTGGGCGGCGTCCAGCACCACGGCCAGCTGCTTGGACTTCTCACGAACTTCGATGACGTCCTCGTCCTTAACCATGTAGGACGGAATGTTCACCTTCTTGCCGTTCACGGTGACGTGCCCGTGGCTGACCAGCTGGCGCGAGGCGAACGGGGTCATCGCGAATTTCAGGCGGTACACGACCGCATCGAGCCGGCGCTCCAAAATCTCGATCAGGTTCTCGGAGGTGTCGCCCTTACGGCGCACGGCTTCCTCATAATACTTATAGAAGCACTTCTCGGAGATGTTGCCGTAATAGCCCTTGAGCTTCTGCTTCGCCATGAGCTGCACGCCGTAATCGGTCGGCTTCTTGCGGCGCTGGCCATGCTGGCCGGGGCCGTACTCACGCTTGTTGACCGGCGACTTGGCGCGGCCCCACAGATTGACGCCAAGGCGGCGGTTAATCTTAAACTTGCTTTCACTGCGCTTGGTCATGGCGCGTACCTTTCTTGTTAAAATTCCGCCGGTAGTCTCTTTTTGTGCAGACACAAAAAGAGCGGGCGCAGGCGACCACCGCCTGTCCGCGTTCCCGGCAACGTGGGCGCCCCTTACCCGCCCGTGTTCCGCCCGTCAACCTGCGGCTTCATCCAGCTTTGCGCGATCGCGGCGATGGGGAGCAGAAGCTCCCGCCGCGCGCGGGTCAGGCGCAGCTCGGCCACGCGGCCCATCCATACCCCCTCGTCGTCCGGGGCGCGAGGCTGCCAGCCCGCGCCCAGCCTTACCCCGCGCATCTCACCCAGGCAGATGCCCAGCTCGCGCCGGTCCTCCGAGTCCGGGTCTGTATCCGCCGGAGCGGCGGCGTTGGCGAACAGGGTGATCTCCCGCGCCGGCTGCGGGAAGCTGAAGCGCGCCATGCGCCAACGCCCGGCCATGGAGAATTCCGGCACGCCCCCCTGCCCCGCCGCCACGGCGCGCAGATTGGGCCAGTAGGTGGTAGAGAACCCCGCCGCCAGCGCGATTTCATGCAGCCGCCGCCGCACCGCCGCCAGCCGCGCCCCGGCGGTAACGTTGGGGGCGAAGGCCCGGCGCGCCGGGCTGCGCCGCCCGAGCTCCCGGTACAGCCCGCCACGATTACCATTGTCGAAATAGGATTCGCATTCCAGCCCCTCGGCCAGCAGGATGTCGTGCCGGTCCAGCTCGACATGGTAATAAGTGGCGGCGGGGGCGGCATAGTCGTGCAGGATCGTCGCATGGTTCACTAGGTGCACCACCGGGATCAGCACGCCATCCGCGTACACGCAGTGCAGCGGCGAGAGGCGCAACAGCTTGTATGGCTTACCTTGGCCAAAGGCGTTGGGCATGATGATCACGGGCCGGGCATGGCGCGCCGCCGCCGGGCCAAGATCCAGCGTGCGCCAGCCGACCCAGCGCACAGGCCGCC
>JAQUAC010000283.1 GCA_028687415.1 Acidocella sp.
CGCCCTGCTGCTGGCGGCGGCGCTGTAACCATAGCCATGCACTTTCCCCCCGAGGCTGCGGCCACCCTCACCGAGATCATGCGCTGGCGGCGCGATGTCCGGCATTTCCGCGCTGAACCCGTGCCCGCCCCGCTGCTGGCACGGCTGCAACAGGCCATGGAGCTGGCGCCCTCGGTGGGCAATGCCCGCCCCTGGCGGGTACTGGCGGTGGAAAGCCCGGCCCTGCGCGCCGCCGTGCGGACGGAATTCACCCGCTGCAACACCCAGGCCGCCGAAATCTATGAGGGCGAACAGGTTGAGGCCTATGCCCGGCTCAAACTCGCAGGGCTGGACAACGCCCCGGTGCAGCTCGCCATCTTCACCGACCTCACCCCCCAGGCCGGACACGGGCTAGGCCGCCAGACCATGCCGGAGACGCTGGAACAATCCACCGCCATGGCCATCCACACGCTCTGGCTGATGGCGCGGTCGGAGAATCTGGGCCTGGGCATGCTCTCCATCCTGGAGCCCGCCGCCATGGAGGCGCTGTTCGCCACGCCGCCAGGCTGGCGCTTCTCGGCCTATCTCTGCCTCGGCTGGCCCGAATTCACCGACGACACCCCGCTGCTCCACCGCCAAGACTGGCAGCACAACACCACCATGCCCTGGCAGAAGCGGTAGGGGTAAAATCAAATCTGAGATGGCAGGCTTCGACCTCTACCCGGCCATTGAGGAATAGGACCATTGATCCCGATAGCGGACACTGGCCTTGTATAATCACAGGTCTGAAACAGGTGGCGGCGCTTGTCGTAACTTTTGCCGCAAGTTTTCCATCTTGCGCGCCAAAGTTATGCGACACGCAAAGCCCAACTCCCCCTTTGTGGCCCCATGTTGTCGTACAATTTACAAATTACGGCAGTTGGTGCTGTAGAGGGGAAAATTGCTATTGATCAGCTTACGAGCAAGACGAGCCGTGAACAGGCTGCTATATCTTGAATAGGAGCCTCCGCAAACCTTGGACGGTTCAGGCTTGACCGCACAACTCCGATCGGGTGCTACTAGATGATTTTAGAACGGCTTTTTCAAGGATGGCATAATGCATAAAGATCAGATAGCTCGCTCTCCCCTCTCCAAACGGGGCTTCAAGCTGCTTTACCTCCTGACGCTGCTTGGTGGCCTGATAGTCTGGACTACACCGGCAAATGCCGCAGTGTTTCTTCGTGGTTATCTGAGCGGTATACCAGAGAGTTGGTTAACCGCTGATGACTGGAGCGCACTTCAGGCTTCGGCGCAGACGCTGCTCAGTCAGGTTCCCGCCGCCTCCGGTCAAAGTCAGGATTGGCAGGGACCCAGCGGTGTACACGGCAAGCTCACCATTCAACGTGTCTTCGCCAAAGCCGATATGCCGTGCCGCGTGGTAGATACGTATTTTGTTAACAAGACGGGGAATCAATCTCGTAACTATGTAATTACGGTTTGCCGTATTCCGGCAGGCGACTGGAAGTTGGCTGATTAGGCTTCAGAACGGCGGCGTCACCGGGATGTAGCGGGCGGTCACATCTCCAGCTACATCCAACGCATCTGGGTCAAATGTCAAAGCCTGTGCACCGGGCTTGAGATCCAGCCCTGCAAGCCGCGTCCAACTTACCGAGGGCACGGTAGCAAGCTGGAAATAATACGTTAGATTAGTGAGGTCCGTTACCGAACGGTATTCGGTATTATAAGTACTGAAATCCTTATACGGCGCGCCGAAGGGCACAGAAACATTGGCCATGATGGAGAACATCGCGGCGATGGCTTGGCGGGTATCTTGGGGCTGTGGCAGAAAGTGCGAGAAGAAGGCCGCGCGCTGGAATCTGTCCACCGGGTTCACATTGCCGGGCAATGGCGTGTTCCGGTTCAACGGTTGGAAGGCATGCGTTTCAACCATCTTTTTCAGGAGCATTAATTGCTCTGCGTAGGGCGGATCGTTGGTTACCACGGTATAATCCCGATTATGATGTACCACAGCTTGCCCATTAATATATTCGATGATGGCAGAATCTCCGCCTGCATCCTCAAGCACCAGATGCAAGCTGGCCTTATGGCCGTGTGCTTCGACCATCACGATTTGTATCGGGGCGAGTAGTGCCAGCGCCTCCGTGACACTGGCTGCATTGTCCAGCGCATATTGCAGCCAGAGCCCTGCCTGCAGCCCTGGCTTTGAGGCATCACGCGCCCCATAATCTGTGCTGTTGAGGTAGAGCATGTGCCCGGCCAATCCATGCTCATTCACACCATCCACCGCGCCAAGATCATATGCGCCAGCTACGAGGCTTCCATATTTCGATGTCCAACTTAAAGGGTTTTTCTGCACAATGGTAAAATTGCCGAGTTTGCCACCATTACGTGCAATGCCTGCGGGCAGCGCATAAATCTTTGGCTGAGTAGATTCCGGCCAATCCATGGTGCGGCCAGTGATCACCGCCAGATTGTTGCTATTCCACAAAACCCGCGTACATGCATGGACAGATCGCTCAGGAAGCAGTGACAAAGCCGGGATCAATGCAGCACTTCCTGCCAGCCGGAAAAAGCTTCTACGCTCCATGTATGTCTCCTTCATTTTTGTCACCTACAGTTGACTGTAGAATGGCGGTGCCGTGAACATAAAATAAGGCTTTTGTCGTCTTTCCCTGTTCCGTGTAGAGATGCCGTTTCTCGGATCGACACGCCATCCGCTTATCATGAGTGATAACTGCCAGTTTGGTCACAATTTAGGCGATGCGGCGGTCCAAACAGATCAATGATAGTTTCTGAAGAACTTTACGGTTTGCCGTAGGCACTCTTTGAGAAAACTGCTTGTAGCTTAATTCAGGACATACTCGACATACCAACGAAGGCAACAGCCTGATAAATATACATTTTTGATGTTTGTGGCAAAAAAGGCCTTCCTGTGACAATCACCAACAGGGCTGTCAGGGCAATGGCAGGTTTCCGCCCCACCCCGGCCGTAAGCAGAATGTCTAGATTCCCCTCGGGCCACCCGCAAGCAGCCCGTCCGCTTTCCACCCTACCCCGCCACCCCCAGCAGGGCGGAAACATCCAAATGCGCCTCCATATGCGCGGCCAGTTCGTCCAGCGTATCCTCCACCCCAGCGGCATAGTTCAGCCCGCCCGCTTGCCCGCCCAAGCCGCGCAGAAAGGCCGCGCGGAAACCGTCCGCCGCGAACAGCCCGTGCAGATAACTGCCCATCACCCGCCCATCGGGCGAAACCGCGCCCTCGCTCTGGCCGCCAATGCACGCAAACCTCCGCGCCCGCGCTGGGCCGGTGCTCTCACCAATATGAATTTCATAGCCCGAGAACACCTCGCCGCTGGCCTCATGCACAGCCTGCACCAGCCCCAACCGCTTTTGCGGGCGCATTATGGTCTCAACCTCCAGCAACCCCAGCCCCTCTATCTCACCGGGCGGACCTTCCAGCCCCTCGGCATCGCGGATCATCCGCCCCAGCATCTGGTAGCCACCGCATAAACCCAGCACCGCGCCGCCGCGCCGCACATGTGCCCGCAAATCAATATCCCAGCCCTGTTCACGCAGCGCCGCAAGGTCGCCGCGCGTGGATTTGCTGCCAGGCAGAATAACCAGCGCCGCATCACCGGGGATGGCTTGGCCAAGCCGCACCATCACCATCTCCACGCCGGGCTCGGCGGCAAGCGGGTCGAGATCATCAAAATTGGCGATGCGCGGCAAAGCCAGGC
>JAQUAC010000019.1 GCA_028687415.1 Acidocella sp.
ATCATGTTCGGCCGGCTCAAAGACTGGCGCCGCGTCGCTACACGCTACGACAGATGCCCCACAGTCTTCGCCGCCGCCATCGCCCTCGCCGCTACGGTTCTGTTTTGGCTATGAGTCCTGAGCCTAGGAAGGAGTGATGCCGTAAAACTTAGCGGGATATCAATGCCTGCACCAAACATGAATAGGGCAAGAGTGCCGCCGCAAAAGAAATGTAGTCTGGAGCGATCAGCTAAAGATGTTCCCAGATTTTTTGATACGATGAGGATAATTGAGAGCATCAGTGCAATTTGTATAATAGGCATGTTTTTCCGGGTGGCGGTGTGAATTGGGCTGGAAGGAGAGGTTTTATCTCATGTTAAGGGTAATAAATTTATTTGAATTAAGTCAAAGGCGTAAATAAAATAAGATTGGTCTGTGAAGCGGGCCATTAAGGCCAGAATATATGATCTCGTAATGATTTGGAAGGCCCTGAGCAAAAAGGGACGCCGCATATAGTATATGGGCTAATTTTCGTTGAAAGCTTTGAAAGAATATACCGCGAACGCGGTGGCTTGTATTTTGTGAATACACGTAAGGGCGGCAAGACGCTGAGGGACGACCTCAGGTAAGCCCCATCATTACAAGCTGAAATACTCGCAATGATGGGAAAACAAAATTACGGCTTCAGCGCGGATACCGCGTAATTGCCATTGTGCCATTTGTAGATGGCGTAGGCCGCGTTCACCACATCGCCCTTGGCATCAAAGCTCACCGGCCCCAGCACGCTTGCCCACGGCCCGCCGGATTTCAGCTCAGCCGCGACCTTGCTGGGGTCCGTGCTGCCGGCTTTCTGCGCGGCTTCGGCCCAGATCTGGATGGTGGCGTAGGAGTACAGCACGTAGCCGGTCGGGTCTTCCTTCAGCGCCGCTAGTTCAGCAACGACCTTGGCTGCGGCAGGGTCTTTTTCAGCCGGGGGCGGGAAGGTCATCAGCATGCCCTCGGCTGTAGGCCCCGCGATCTGCCAGAGTGCCGCCGTCACCGCCGCGTCTTCCGAGACATATTGCGGCGTAAACCCCTGGGCCGCGCCCTGGCGCAAAATGAGCCCGGAATCAGAATAATACCCGCCGATATAAACCAGCGTAATACCCTGCTGCTTCATCCGCGAGATCAGTGCCGAGTAATCTTTATCGCCCGCAGTGTAGGAGGTGTTGTACGCGATGGGCACGCCGAGCTTGGCGAGGTTGGCGCGCACCTGGTCGGCGATGCCCTTGCCGTAGGTGGAGTTGTCGTCTAGCACCGCGATCTTCGCATCTTTAAAATGGTCGGCGATATATTCCGCTGCCACCTTGCCTTGCTGGTCGTCGCGCCCGCAGGTGCGGAAGGTGAAGGCCGTGCCTTCATCAGTGTAGGCCGGGTTGGTCGAGGCCGGGCTGATCTCTAATATGCCGTTATCGGAATAAACCTTGCTGGCGGGAATGGAGGAGGCAGAGCAGAAATGCCCGTCCACCATCACCACGCCGTCCGAAACCAGGGTGTTGGCGGCACTTACCGCAGTCTTTGGGTCACAGGCATCGTCTATCGTGACTTCCTGGATCTGTTGGCCGAGTACGCCGCCGGCCTTGTTGATGTCCTGCACGGCGAGGTCAGCACCGGTTTTCATTTGCACGCCAAAGGCCGCGTTAGCGCCGGTGAGTGGTCCGGCGAGGCCGATTTTAACCTGGGCCTGGGCGAGTCCGGTGCCAAAGGCGAGAAGCGCGGCGGTGCTGAGAAGGATTTTGCGCAAGTTTCTGCTCCATGAGTGAGACTTGCCGTGAGTATGCGCCTAAGTTTTAGGCGGTATCAATGCCCGCCTTCAAGATACGCGGCGCGAATTTCGGGTTTGGCTAATAATTCAGCACCCGTGCCCGCCATGGTTAGCGCGCCGTTCACCAGCACATAGCCCCGATGCGCCAGCCGCAGCGCCTGATTGGCGTTTTGCTCCACCAGCAGCACGGTGAGCCCGGTCTCGCGGTTGAGGCTGCGTATGGCACCGAAAATCTGCTTGATGACCAGCGGGGCGAGGCCAAGCGAGGGTTCATCCAACAGCAGGAGCTTCGGCTTGCTCATCAGCGCCCGGCCGATGGCCAGCATCTGCTGCTCCCCGCCCGAGAGCGTGCCCGCCCGCTGGGCGAAACGTTCCTCCAGGCGTGGAAACAACTCCAGCACCATCTTTAGCTGGCTGTCGTAATCAGCATATTTCACCACCTGCGCACCCATCAGCAGGTTCTCCTCCACGCTCATGCGTGGAAACACCCGCCGCCCCTCGGGCGATTGCGCAATGCCGCGCCGGGCGATCTGGAAGGTCGGCAGGGCGGTGATGTTCTCGCCGCGATACAGAATGGCGCCGGATTTCGCGCGAGGCTGGCCGAAGATCGTCATCATTAGCGTCGATTTGCCGGCGCCATTGGCGCCGATCAGCGTCACGATCTCGCCCTCGTTCACCTCAAGGCTAACGTCGCGCAGCGCCTGGATGGGGCCATAAAACGTGCTGATGTTTTGTATGGAGAGTACATTGCTCATGGCGTTGCCCCCGCCAGCGGGGCGTCATCCTCATCGTCCTCGCCGAGATAGGCGGAGATGACCACCGTGTTACTGCGGATGTCAGCGGGCTTGCCGTCGGCGATTTTCGTGCCGTGGTCGAGCACCACGATATGGTCAGAGATTTTCATCACCACGCCCATATCGTGCTCGATGAGCAGGAGCGAGGTGCCTCCGGCCCGGATGCTCAGCAGCAGATCGTTCAGCGCCGAGGATTCGCGCGGGTTCAACCCGGCGGCGGGTTCGTCCAGGCAGAGCAGCAGTGGTTCGGTGCACATGGCGCGGGCAATCTCCAGCCGGCGTTGCGCGCCATAGGGCAGGGCGCCAGCCGGGTCGTCGGCGCGCTCCAGTAGCCCGGTCTGCGCCAGCCAATGCGTGGCGAGTTCAATGGCATGGCGCTCGGCCGCCCGGTAGCCGCCAAGGCCCAGAATGCCGAGCACGCCAAACCCGGTGCTGGCTTGCAACCGGTTGTGCTGGGCGACGAGCAGGTTCTCCAGCACGCTCATGCCGGAGAACAGGCGGATGTTCTGAAAGGTGCGGGCCACGCGCCCCTTGCGAGCAATGGAATGGCCGGGAAGCTTGTCCAGCCGCAGATTCTTGCTCCCATGCACCACGGTAATGCTGCCGCTGCTGGGCTTGTAGAAGCCGGTGATGCAGTTGAAGAGCGTGGTTTTGCCCGCACCGTTCGGACCGATAATGGCGGTGATTTCGCCTTGCCGGGCGGTGAAGCTAACATCGTTGACGGCGGTGAGTCCGCCGAAGCGCATGGTAAGGTTAGCTACGGTGAGGATGGTCATTCAGCCTTGCCCCTGCGCGATTAGGTCCGCGCTTATGGGTTTTGCCTTGCCCAGCGCCACGGTGGGGCGGCGGGTGGAAATAAAGCCGCGCGGGCGGACAATCATGATCACCACTAGTGCCGCGCCGAAGATGAGCATGCGGTAGATCTGCAGGCCTTGAAGCAGCTCGGGCACGCCGATCATTACGCAAGCAGCCAGTACTACGCCGAACTGGCTGCCCGCCCCGCCCAGCACCACGATGGCGAGCACTGTGGCGGATTCCATAAAGGTAAAGCTGTCCGGGCTGATAAACGCTTGGCGCGTGGCGAAGAAGCACCCGGCGAACCCGCCAAACATGGCGCCAATGGCAAAGGCCGTGAGCTTGGTGTTGCGCACGTTGATGCCGAGTGAGCGGCAGGCGGTCTCATCCTCGCGCAGAGCCTCCCACGCCCGGCCCAAGGGCTGGCGGCGCAGGCGCAGCGTCACCCAGTTGGTGAGCAGCGCCAGGACCAGAATGATGTAATACAGGTAGGTGATGCGCTGGCTGGGCGAGGGCGTAATGCCGAAGAACCCGGCGAAACTGCCAGGTCCGCCCGCCATGCTGAACTTCAGGCCAAAGAGTGTGGGGTGGGGGATGTCGGTAATGCCGTTCGGCCCGCCGGTGAGTGAGACCCAGTTAGTGATGACCAGACGGATGATCTCGCCAAAGGCCAAGGTGACGATGGCGAGATAGTCGCCACGTAGCCGCAGCACGGGAAAGCCGAGGAACACGCCCCAGCACGCGGCGAGAATCCCCGCCAGCGGCAGGCACTCCCAGAACCCCAGCCCGAAATTGGTGCTCAGCAGCCCGAAGGAATAGGCCCCGACGGCATAAAAGGCCACATACCCAAGGTCCAGCAGCCCAGCGAGGCCAACGACGATGTTCAATCCCCAGCCCAGCATCACATAGGTCATGATCAACACGCCGAGGTCGATGCTGGCGTTTTTGATGCCGGGGAGGAAGGGCATGACGATGGCGAAGATCAGCAAAGCTGGGGCGGCGTATTTGCCTGATTTCGCCAAGCCCAGGCTGAGTGCTGGAATACGGGGTGGGCGGTGGGCCTCCCAGAGCAGGAAGCAAAACCGCGCCGCGAAAGTGAGCCCAACAGCGGCGGCCAGCAACGCCGGGCGGGTGGAGAGGGTGAGGTTGCCCGAATCGCTATCACCCAGTTGCAGCCCGAGAAACGGAGCAAAGATAAGCAGCGCCATGAACGCCACCGCGCCGGAATCTTTCACATCACGCAATAACCGGCTCATACCTTTTCCACCTCATGCCGCCCAAGCAGCCCGCTTGGCATGAACATCAGCACGATGGCGAGGATGGAGTACACCGCGGCATCCTTGTAGGCGACGGTGGCGTAGCCGGACCAGAACGCCTCGATAAGCCCGATCAGCAGCCCGCCCAGCACCGCCCCCGGCAGGCTGCCGATGCCCCCCAGCACCGCCGCCGTGAAGGCTTTGATGCCCGCATTGAAGCCGATGTAGAAATCGATGACCCCGTAATAAAGCAAGAACATCACCCCCGCCATGGCGGCGAGCGCGGAGCCGATGATGAAGGTGGTGCTGATGGTGCGATTCGTATCGATCCCCAGCAGCGCCGCCATTTTTGCGTCTTGCTCCACGGCGCGCATGGCCCGCCCGAGCGGGGTCTTGGTGACGATGTAGGTGAACACCGCCAGCACCACGAGGGTGACGGCCATGATGGCGATCTGCATCCAGGTGAGCTGCACGGCAAATCCATCCTGCCGCATGAGCGTGATGCCGCCGGGAATGAGATTGGGAATCGCCCGCTCCAGCGCGCCCTGGCTGGTCTGCACGTAATTCTCCAGCAGAATCGACATGCCAATGGCTGAGATCAGCGGCGCCAGCCGGAAGGAGCCGCGCAGCGGGCGGTAGGCCACGCGCTCAATGGAAAACCCGTACAGCCCGCATAAAGCCGCCGAAATAATCAGCGCGGCGAGCAGCCCCAGCGGCACGGCGGTAATGCCGGAGAGGGCGGTGATGACGATAATGCCGATAAAGGCGCCGATCATGAAGACATCGCCATGGGCGAAATTGATCATGCCGATAATGCCGTAAACCATGGTGTAGCCCACGGCGATAAGGCCATAGATCATGCCCAGGGTGAGGCCGTTGACGAGCTGCTGCAGGGCATAGGCCATGGGAGCCTCCTTCAGGCGGGGGTTTCCGTGGGGTTATTAGGATATGACCGCTGCATGAAGGTCAATGACACTTTTTTCTGCCCAGGGGCTTTTCTTTTCCGTGGAGAGTTGGTAGAGGCTCCACACACGGCGGGTGCTTAGCTCAGTTGGTAGAGCAGCTGACTCTTAATCAGCTTGTCGTAGGTTCGATCCCTACAGCACCCACCAACATCTTTTCAAAATCTAACGCCGACCAAGAGCGCTTGGGACTCAATGGAGCTTCAAGAATAGCCCGATAGCACGCGCCAATGGCGGCTTGCCGACATAGTCATGTCGATCTTATGACACAACTCGGACAGGATAGGTCATATCGCAACGATCTTAGGCTGAAGCCTTGTGTGGCTGAGGCGAAGTACACGCGAATGTTGCGTCGCTCAGCTTTAGGTGCAGTCCGGAACTATCCGACTGACATCCATGTTAGCGTTATTTTTGCGCAATATAGCGTGGCATGAAAATTGCCTTTCGTAATATTTATAAGAATATAACGCAACTTGGGTGGGAGCACATGCCCCAACCAGGTCCTGACAGGAGCGGTGAAGATGGGCGAGCAGAGAATGACGTGCATGCAGCCGGCTGAGCCGGTGCGAGGGATGGCGAACCTGGCACTTCGCGGCATGACGCTGGCGATGCTTGCTTGTGGCGGCGCGGCGCAGGCGCAAACCTATGGGACATCCAATGTCCCCATGCTGACCCCCTCGGCGGCCTCAATGGATACGGACCTTGGTGTCGGTGGCATGGCCATGACCATGCCCGCGGGGCATGGCACCACGCCAGCGGATGTGCAGGGCGCAATCATGGTTCCCGCGGGCAAGGTCATGGTCGGCTATTCCTACATGAACATGGACATGGCCAAAAATTACATAGGCGATTCGACCGTTTCACCGGAGACCATTGTTACCACCATCCCTTCCACCATGACGATGGCGGGCGGCAAGAAGGAGAATTACCGTATCGTTCCGAGTTCCATGGAAACTCAGATGCACATGCTGAAAGCGATGTATGGCGTGACGGACCGGCTGAACCTCATGGTGATGGGCACATACGAACAAAAATCCATGCGCATGACGACCTTTTCCGGCTCGATGGGAACCAAAGTTCTGGGCACGAGTAATTCCAGGGTTTCTGGTTTTGGCGATACCATGGTCGGCTTGCTCTGGCGGCTCTATCAAGACCCAGAGAACCACCTGCACCTGAATTTCGGCCTGAGCCTGCCCAGCGGCAGCATCACGCAAACGACAACGATGCTGAGTCCATCAGGGAAATTAATGACCATGCGGGCAAGTTATGGGATGCAGCTTGGCACCGGCACTGTGGATGCGGAGCCAGGACTTACCTATACCGGGCAGTTGCACGCATGGTCCTGGGGTGCCGCCTATCGCGGCCGCTTCGCGCTTGATGATAATTCCGAAGGCTATCATTACGGCGATCTGAACGAGCTTACCGGCTGGGGCGGTTACAGCTGGATTCCCGGCGTGACCACCACGGCCCAGATCGACGGTTCGATCCAAGGCCGGATTCATGGCGCGGACCCGCTAATTACGGGGTTGATGCAGGGGACCAACCCGCGCTTCTATGGCGGCAAGCAGATCAGCCTGCTGGGCGGCGTCGAAATCGCGGGCAGCAGATTCGGTTTGAAGGGAACGCAACTCGCCATAGTGGCCGGCGGCCCGGTATATCAGAATTTGAACGGGCCGCAGCTGGGGCGTTCATGGCAGGTTGGCGTTACTTTGGGGGCGGGGTTCTAATATGATCAATAACACATTGTCTCGCCGCGCCGTACTGGCTGGCCTTGCCGCTACGTTTGGTGCCAGTGCCGCCGCGGCATCCATGCCTTCCGGGCTGGATGTCCAGTTGGCTCCCACCACCGCGAGCATCCTGCTTGCCCGGCTCATCCAGGATGGCGCGCTGCCGGGGGCTAATTTGGAACTGTGGCGTGACCCGGACCAATTGCGTGCCGCCATTATCGCGCACCGGTGCAAACTCTTCACGGCCCCGACCAATCTGCCGGCGAACCTCGCCAATCGCGGTCTGCCGGTGAAACTGCTGGCGGTGATCGGCATGGGGCATCTCATGATCGTCACAGCCGACCCAAGCATACACAATTTTTCCGACCTCGTCGGCAAACAGGTGCTGGAGTTTTTCCCTCATGATATGCCGGACCTTGTGTTCCGCGCCTGCGCGGCGATGGAGGGGATCAACCCGGACAAGGACATGCGGCTTTATGCCGCCGGAATGCCTATGGAAGCCGCGAAGATGGTCGCCTCGGGTCAGGTGGATACAGCGCTTCTTTCCGAACCCTGGGCGAGCGCCGCGATTTTGGCGGCGGCAAAGCGCGGACGTAAATTGTACCGTGCGGTCAATCTGCAGGATGTCTGGATTCAGCACATGGGTGGCGACGGCATCCCGATGTTGGGAGTCGGCATCGATGCAGGTCTGCTGGAAGCGGCGCCAGATCTGCCCGCCACTTTGCTGGCCGGGCTGCACCAAGCCAAGGACTGGGTCTTAGCCAACCCCGATAGCGCCGCCGCTCTGGCAGGGCAGGCGCTGAAAATTTCGCCGCCGGTCTTCACTGAGGCGCTCGGCCATTCTCAACTCGTGGTAAAATCAGCCAGACAGGCGCGCCCCGGCCTGGAAGCATTTTACCAAACCCTGCTGAAGCTATCTCCCGGCGTTCTGGATGGCCGTTTGCCGGATGATGATTTCTATCTCGGTGCCTGAGCCAATCAGAAGGGCGATATTCCCAGCGCTTGGCGTGCTGCTTTTGGCGCTACTTTGGCAATTGGGCTTCATCCTGGGCGGACCGTTCGTGCTGCCGGCACCGCTTGCTGTCGCGCGGTGTCTGGCTCGGCTGGCACGAACAGGCGCGCTCTGGCAGCCGGCCCTGGTTACCACGGGGCATGTCCTGGCGGGCTATGCGCTGGGGAGTGCTGCCGGCTTGGCGCTGGGTCTGGCGGGCGGGTTGGCAAGAGGGCTGGGGGCGATGCTGGACAGCATGTCGCGCCTGATTCTCGGCGTTCCTCACATCATTTGGGTGGTTCTGGCACTGTTCTGGTTCGGCCCGGTGGGGGAGGTTGTGGTGTTCACCGCTGCCATAGGCATTGCCCCGCTGGTGTTCGCTGGGGCGCTGGCCGGCATGCGTGCCGCTCAGCCTGAGTTCGACGAACTCGCCGCCGCGTTCAACCTGCCCCGGCGGCAGTATTTTTGGGAAATCCGCTTGCCGCAGGTCGCTGTCGTGCTGGTGCCGGCTTTGGCCACCGGCCTTGGTCTGGCCTGGAAAATTGCCCTGATGGCGGAAATTTTTTCCGGCAGCACGGGCATTGGCGGGCAAATCGCGGCGATGCGCGCCTATCTCGATACGGTGGGCACCATGGCCTGGGTGGTGGTGGCCCTCGGCCTGCTACTGCTGACCGATCTGTTGCTGGCCAAGCTCATCGCCGCCTTACCGTTGAAGGGATAGAGGCAAATGAAGCTGTGCCTGCGCTCGGTTACGGTCCAGCTTGCTGGCATGTCCATCCTCGGGCCAATCGATTTTGATATCGCGCAGCCGGGTCTCATCGCGCTGATGGGCCCCTCGGGCATTGGTAAATCCACACTATTGCGGGTGATCGCGGGGCTTATCCCGCCCAGTGCCGGGCAGCGCCAATGCAAAGGAAAAGTCGCCACGGTTTTTCAGGATGCCAGGCTGCTGCCCTGGCAAAGCGCGCTGGATAACGCTGCCTTCGGGCTGCGCGCTGATGGCATGGCGCGGCAGGATGCACGGCAGGTTGCCGCCGCGCATCTGGCTAGGCTTGGTCTCTGCGGTGATGATCTGGGCAAACACCCGCGCGCGCTCTCCGGCGGCATGCGCCAGCGCGTGGCCGTTGCCAGGGCGCTGGCGGTGGAGCCGGCGCTGTTGCTGTTGGACGAACCCTTCACCGGCCTCGACACCACGCTGCGCGCCAGCCTGCACGAAATGCTGCGCGAGATTGTAGCCGGGCAAAACCTTGCCGCGATTCTGGTAACGCATGATCCGGTTGAGGCGGTGACATTGGCTGACCGTATCGTCGTCCTGGGCGGCCGCCCAGCCGATATCGTTGCTGACATTCCTTGTCCAATCCGGCCCAATAATGTCGTTGAAGCCTACCATGTCGCCGCCGCGCTCATGCAGAGACCCGAAATCGCCCGCGTGTTCGCGGCACCACTCGCCTATGCGGGACCGTGAATGGACCAGCGCTGAGAGCGGAATGCAAGCGCGATCGCCAAGGCGCGCGCCTCCTGCAGCGCCTCCGTGCTTTTTCCGCCAGCATCATCCACAGGCGCGATGCCGGCGCAGGCTTTGAGCGCGGTTTTCAGCAATGCCGCTTTTGGGTAATCCTGGCCGGAACGGCTGCCATAAGCGCAATAATCGCAGGTGCAGAGCTGTATCAGCAAGTCGTAGAGCGCGGGCGTGTCGAAGGCCCCCAATTGTTGCAGCAAATGAGCAACAGGACCGGCGCGCACTGATGATACGCGATGGACACGCTCCACATTTGTGACGGCCAGCAGGGCAAGCGCGCGGTATTCCGCTGGCACGTCGAAGCGGTCGCAAAGCTTTTCGATCCGCGGCCGCGCGCGGTTGGCATGGCGGTAATGGTAGGGCAGGTGTTCCGGTGGTGAATCTATCTTGCCGATATTCATCACCAGCAGCGCGAAGCGCACAGCCAAGGGGGCATTCTGCCGCGCGGCCTCGGTAAGCGTGGCTAGCATATGCGCGCCGAGATCGGTTTCCCCCAGATTATCGGCGATCTGCGGCACACCGAACAACGAGGCCACCTCCGGTAAAATTTCCTGGAGACAGCCGGACTCGCGTAAGGTTCGGAGCATCGTGGCGGGGGCTGGGGCCATCAGGCCGCGCGCCAGCTCCGGCCAGATTTGGGAAGCTGCCGTAATGGCCAGCGCGCCCGCCTCCATCTGCCCGAACATTGTTTCCAGGTCTTCATCCTCCACATCGCCGTCACGCTCGGCAAGCAGGGCCGCCAAGCGCAAAAGGCCAAGCCCAGGGTGGGGTTGCAGGAAATCGGCCGGAAGCTTTTCTGGTTTTCGAGTCATGATGACACAGGCAAGAATGTTGGCGCCCCCAAATCCATGCCCCGGAAGATGCAACAGCGTTTGAATGCATCAAGGGATGGGGGAAGCTGCTTCTGGTGGCAGAATTTAGCGACAAGCTTGGCCAGGCCCTTAATATCCCGCCCGGTTGCGGCGGGGAACAAATCAGCCAACTGGTCGAGCAGCGCATCATCCACGGCCAGTTCAAACTGATCCACCATCACGCGCCAGATCTTGCGCCGCGCCGCGCGGTCTGGCGGATAGTATTTGATCATCGCGATGCAGCGGGAAATGATCGCTTCGTCGATGTCGTCCACCCGGTTGGTGGTCAGAAACAGCAAGCCGTTAAAATATTCCAACACACGCAGGAACACGCCGACCACGGCATTCATCGTCATGTCATCGTTGCGGCGCTTGATGTACACATCAGCTTCGTCGATCAGCATGACCGCACCCCAGCGCTGCGCCCGCGTCGGCACTTCCTTCAGTGCCGCTTCCATGGAGGCGACACTGAGCCCGAGCTGGCCGGAATGCACGCGGTATAGCGGGCGCTTGATGATTTCCGAATAAACCTCGGCGGTCAGTGTCTTGCCAACACCGGCGGGCCCGGCGCAAAGCACGGTGGTGCCACCGGATTTTCCGACGACGATATCGTCCATCAGCACGTCCATCTCGGCGGTCAGGATGTCGATCAGATCCGTCTGTTCCGGCGGCAGGATAAGCTTCTGCTTCAGCGCGGGCTTGTACTGATAGGGTTCCATGTCATCCACATGCACCCAGAGGTAATGATGCAGGTCGAGATGGAACATCAAGATATATGCATGCACCGGCAATTGCGTGAACAGCCCCTTCGGCATTGCCGCGCGCAATTGCTTCACCGCCTCCTCGGCATCGTACTGATTGCTCTTCGCTGCCTTGCTCAGATACGGTGCCAGGATTTCCCCGGGCACCTCCAAGGTCAGGGCGCGCGCTGTCAGAATCGCCTCGTCATTCACCAGCCGCGCGGCGCCGCCCGAGGTGGAGAGCACCACCACATCCTTGCGTGACCAATCCATATCCCGGTGCGAGGAGTTCGGGTCCTCGGTGTAGAAACCAATGCCGCGCGCAGAGAATTGTCCGCCATATTGTGCGCGCCAATCGAAATAACGTGAGATCGTCGCGTCGTAGGCGGCAATCAGCTCCGGTGTTTCTTTCAGGAATCCCTTGGCCGCGAAAATCTCCCCTATGGTTCGGTCATTGATATCGTGCCCGGTGATCCGTATCGTGCTGGCCGTTATCGCGCCCTTGGCATTTGCCTTCATCTCGATGAAAAGCCGGCCGGTCTCATCGTTTGTCGAGGGCGTGAAGTCGAGACGGCTGATGACATAAGGCAGCGGCTTGGCAGCGACATGCGCGGTAAACACCCAGCCGCGGATCGCGCCATCCAGCACATAGCGGATGATGGCTGGCAGCACCATTTCCAGATCGTCGGCGCCGAATCTCTCGCCATTATCATTAAGGGCGCGGCGCAAAGTAGTGAGTTGCGCGGCCTGGAGTTGCATCTCCGGCCCTGCCTGGCTGTAGAGCCGCGTCAGAAATTCGGCTTGCGCATCCGAGAGCTGGCTGACCATCAGTTCGGCCTTGTCCCCGAAGCGCAATTGCTCACGCAAATTCGTTAACTCGGGAAATTCCCCGATCATCGATTCAACAAAATTCTGTTTGATCTGGAGTTTCATCATGCCTGATCGATGCCCTCGGCCAAAGCAGCGACAACCGGCCAGCCGACAATGCCGGCTGGGTCGAGGATTTTCAGTGCATCGAGTTTTTGCCTCGCCTGGGCAGGCCGGTTTTGCCGCAGATTGATGAAGGCGAGCGCCTTCAACGTATATAACGCAAAGCGGCCAGGGCCATCTGGCACCACTGGCTGCGGACGCCATTGCCGCCAATCCGCATTCCAGTCGGCCTGACGTGCCGCCTCCCGCAAACCGTTTTCCGCGGCGTCCTGAGCCTCGTCGAGATTACCCTGGTAGGTGTGGATTTTGTAGAGGCAGAAATAAACGGGCAATTGCGCGGGGGCGGCTTGCAGAGCCTGCCGGAAGAGTTCGTCCGCGCGGGTATGGTCGTGACGATAGGCAATGACGCCCTGTTGCAACAGGGCATTAACCGGGGGTGGCAGACTGCCGAAATTAATCACGTCGAATTCAGCGGACGACTCCATCATGCTTGGCCCTTGTTGTATCGCCGTAGGCCATGAAGCAAAATTTGGGCCAAGCATGTTCCGCGAGCAAGTTGCGTGACTCGGGGGCTATTTGACGCTCATTGTCCCGAACCAGCTTGGCGTTGCCTGCAACGCCATCATTGAGGCGATTCTCATTCACGCTTAGGGAGACAACAGCCTGACGCGACAGATTGCCGACTTCAATCGGTTTTATAAACCACAGAATTTATTTAAAAATTTGGCGGACCAGACGTGCTTCGAACGCGTGATCTTTGCCTTCGGAGGCAAAGGTCACTCCATACCGGCAGTAAGTGTGAAGCCATGCCCCTATAGACGCGCGAAGCCAAGAATGATGGGGGGATGGCGCACCAGTCGAACGTGGCGTGGTGATGTTTGTGTAAGCGGAACGCAGAGCCGCCGAGGCCATTCCAACGCACGCCTGGGCACGCTCAAACCGCACAGAGCTTTCGCTTTTCGGCATTAAATAGTGCTTACATTTTAAATGAATGTAAGCGACGAATCGGCCCTTTGGGGGCGATCTACTTGTCTGATCTATTTAAGGAAAATTGGAGCGGGCGATGGGATTCGAACCCACGACCCCAACCTTGGCAAGGTTGTGCTCTACCCCTGAGCTACGCCCGCTCACGGTGCGTTGATGAGCGGCTGTTTATACAGCCTCGCGGAGGATTGCAAGCACCCCCGGCAGATAAAATGCTTTGGGGTGTGAGACTTGGGCGGGATACTATATAGAGGCTCAGAAAAACTCATACGGACCCATAAGAATGAACAACCTCCTGAACGCCGCGCAGGATTCGCGCCCCGCTCCCCAGGCCATGATCGTCGATGGTGACCAGGCCAATTTCATGACCGATGTGGTGGATGCTTCGCAGCAGCTGCCGGTTCTGGTCGATTTCTGGGCCACGTGGTGTGGCCCGTGCAAAACCCTAACCCCGGCGCTGGAAAAAATTACCCTCGCCCAGGGCGGGCGGGTGAAGCTCGTGAAAATCGACGTGGACAAGAATCGTGAGCTGATCGCCCAGCTTGCCCGCATGGGGCTGCCCATGCAGTCCGTGCCCACGGTGGTGGCGTTCTGGCAGGGGCAGATCGCGGATACTTTCTCCGGTGCCCTGCCGGAGAGCGAATTGAAGCGCTTCGTCGAGGCTCTGCTGAAACTGGCGGGCTCCTCTGCGCCGAGCGCAGATCTCATTGCCGAAGGTAAAGCACTGCTGGAGCAGGGGCAGGCCGAATCGGCGGCGCAGCATTTCGGCGCCGCGTTGCAGGAAGATAAAGAGAAGCCGGAAGCCTGGGCTGGCTTGGTGCGGGCGCTGCTGGCGCTGGGCGATGAGCACCGAGCCGCCCAGCTGCTCAGTCAGGTGCCGGAGAAAATTGCCGGACATCCGGAAATCGCCGGTGCCCGCTCGGCGGTGGCCCTGGCCGCCGAGGGCCGCAAGGCCCAGGCCGCCATGTCTGGGCTGGAAGCGCGGCTGGCCACGAATCCGGATGACCACGAGGCCCGCTACGAGCTGGCGACGGCGCTGAACGCCTCCGATGCGCGTGCCGAGGCGGCAGCGGCATTGCTGGACATCATCCGCCGAGACCGCACCTGGAACGAGGGCGCCGCCCGCCTGCAATTGCTGAAATTCTTCGAGGCCTGGGGTATGGACGATCCTGCCACCATGGCTGCGCGGCGCAAGCTTTCAGCCATTTTGTTCAGCTGAACGCATGAGCCCCCTCCGCCCACGGCTGGAAGACCTGCCAGAAGAATTCCCGGTTTTCCCGCTCACCGGCGCGCTGTTGCTGCCGCATGGCCGCCTGCCGCTGAACATCTTCGAGCCGCGCTACCTTGCCATGGTGGAGGATGCGCTGGGTGCTGGGCGCTATTTCGGCATGGTGCAGCCGGATAAGCGCCTGGAGGACGGGGATTCCGGCCCCGGCCTGTACCGCATCGGCTGTCTTGGCCGGCTATCTTCCTTCAGCGAGACGGATGACGGCCGCTACCTCATCACCCTCACTGGCGTGATCCGTTTCACCATCATTGAGGAAATTGCCCCGGGCCGCAGCTATAGGCGCGTGCGCGCGGCGCTGGGCGGTTTCGCCGCGGACCTCAAGCCCCAAGGCAGCGAGCTGCCCTTCATCCGGCAGGATCTGCTGGACGCACTGAGCCGTTACTTTGCCGCCGCCGGGGTGGAGGCAAACTGGGACACGATTTCCACCATGAACGACGATGCCCTCGTCACCTCGCTCTGCATGGCCTGCCCCTTCCTGCCGGAGGAGAAGCAGGCTTTGCTGGAGGCGCAAGACCCAGCCTACCGCGCCCAGGCCCTGCGCGCTCTGCTGGAGATCGGCGCTTTCGATGATGGGCGTGAGGACGATACCGAACCGAAAGCGAGTTGACCCATGACCATTGACGATACCAATCCCCCGCTCGACCCGCGCTTGCTGGAAATCCTCGTCTGCCCGCTCACGCGCGGTCCGCTGCTCTACGACCGTGAGCATAGCGAACTGATCAGCGCCAAGGCGGGGCTGGCTTATCCCATCCGCAATGGCATCCCCATCATGCTGGCTGAAGAGGCGCGCAGCCTGGTGCCGTGACGGCGCCGACACAGATCAAAATCCGCGACGTCGCTCGGCGTCTTGAAATCGGCTTTGAGGACGGCAGCACC
>JAQUAC010000284.1 GCA_028687415.1 Acidocella sp.
GATCACCTTTCTGTACGCTGACCCGCTGGCGCTGCTGCATGAGCTGCGCGATGCCGGGGAGACCAACGCCCTGCTGGCGCGCGACAAGACCATCCCGCCGCGCGCGATGTTCCCCGCGGCACTGGCGGCACTGCCGCAGCAGCAAGGCCGAATGGCGGTCACGCTGCGCATGGCGGCGCTGACAGGCTGGGCCTCATAACAAGCCAGCCTTGCGGAAGCTCAGCCAGCGCCCGTTGCCGACGATGACATGGTCGTGCAGCACAATGGAAAGGGCGTTGGCGGCGTGCTTGATGTCCCTGGTCATCACAATATCGTCATCCGAGGGCGAAGGGTCGCCGCTCGGGTGATTGTGGACGAGGATGATGGCGGTGGCGTGCAGTTCCAGCGCACGCTTCACCACCTCGCGCGGGTAGACCGGGGTGTGGTTGACCGTGCCGGTGCTCTGGGCTTCGTCCGCCAGCAGCCGGTTGCGATTGTCCAGAAATAATACGCGGAACTGCTCGATCTTCTCCCGCGCCAGCACGGCCTGGAGGTATTCCATCAGCCGGTCCCAATTGCTGAGCACCGGGCGGTAGAGCACCTCCGCCTTGGTCAGACGCTGCGCCGAGGCCTGCACGATCTTGAGTGCCGAAACACCGGCCTCACCCAGCCCCTCCACTGTCAGCAAATCCGGCACGCTGGCGGAAATAACATTAGCATAGGAACCGAACCGCGCCAGCAGTGCGCGGGCGATGGGCTTGGTGTCCCGCCTTGGCAGCGCCAGAAACAGCACCATCTCAATCAGCTCATGCTCGGCTACGGCCTCCGGCCCTCCAGCGAGGAAGCGGGCGCGCAGTCTGGCTCGGTGCCCATCCGTGCCCACGGCCAGCCTGCCCGGACGGATTTCCGGCGACAGCGAATCCAGCAGTGAAACGTCGGCAAAACCTGTAGTTGCTCTGTTTTTTGACATGACACGCACAGCGTGCCACGAGTTGTAGGTTAAGAAAAGCTTAAGCTGTTCAACCGGCGTTTATTCCACCGGCGCGGACTTACCTTCCTGCACCACTGCCTGCTTTTCACCCGAAAGCACCATGTACACAGCCGGCACCACGAAGAGCGTGAACATGGTGCCGATAGACAGCCCCCCGGCAATGACCATGCCCATGGCGAAGCGCGATGCCGCCCCTGCCCCACTGGCAAAGATGAGCGGCAGCACACCCAGCACCATCGCCGACGTGGTCATGAGGATGGGGCGCAACCGGATATTGGCGGCGTACTCAATGGCCGCGCGCTTGTCCTGCCCGGCCAGCCGCGCCTCGTTCGCGACCTCGGTCATGAGAATGCCATGCTTGGAGACCAGCCCCATGAGCGTGACCAGCCCGACCTCGGTGTAGATATTCAGCGTCAATCCGCCGATGCCAAGATAGATAAAGATCAGTGCCCCGGCGATGGACATTGGCACCGAGACCAGAATGATCAGCGGGTCACGGAACGAGTTGAACAGCGCCGCCAGAGCAAGAAAGATGATGATGATGGCGAATACGAAGGTAAGCAGGAAGGCGCTGCTCGTCTGCACGTATTGGCGCATCGCGCCGCCGTAATCGATATTATCGCTGGGGGCAAGAATCTTCCCAGCCAGTGTCTGCAAGGTTTTCAAAGCCGCGGCCTGGCTGACGCCGGGCGCGATCACGCCCTGGATGGTGGCGGAGTTCTGCTGCTGGAAGTGATTGATCGATTCTGGAATCACGCTGGTGGTGATAGTGGCGATGGCGGAGAGCGGCACGTTGATGCCATTAGCCGAGGCAATGTAATAATTATTCAGATCCGAAACATTCAGCCGTGCCTTCCGCTCAAGCTGCGGGATCACCTTGTAGGAGCGCCCATCCAGGCTGAAGTAATTCACGTAATTGCCACCCAGCGCATCGGCAAGCGCCGCGCCGACATCGGCCATGTTAAGGCCTAGCGCCGCCGCCTTGTCACGGTCGATGGTGATATTGGCTTGGGGCTGATCGAGCTTGAGGTCGCTTTGCAGGAAGATGAACTTGCCGCTCTTCATCGCCGCCGCCAGCAACGCCTGGCTCAGCGGGTAGATCTTCGTGAAGTCATCGGTGGATTTGACAACGAACTGCACCGGCAGCCCCTGGCTGCCAGGCAGAGGCGGCGGCTGGAACACGGCGACCTGCTGCCCGGCATCCTTCTCTCTCGCCTCGATTTGCAGCATGTTCTGCATCTTCGTCGAGGAGATGCTGCGCTGGTCCCATGGTTTCAGCACCGCGCCAATAATATCCGTGCCCGGCGTATCTATGTGGAAGGTGTGGATGACGCTGTCATGCTTCAGGGTCAGCTCATTCATATAGCTGTCCCACATCGCATCCTGCATGATCGTCGCATTCGGCGCGTTGGTCATGAACATGATGTCCGCGCCTTCATCCTCCTGCGGTGCCAGCTCGCTGCTTGCCCCCGTGGCAAGAAAGAAGATGCTGGCCAGGATGATACCGGCGAAGAGGATGACAATGGGGATCGTGTCCAGGCTGGCATCCAGCATGCGCGTGTAGCGGCTGTGAATTTTGTCAAAGCTGGCATCTATGAAGGTGAGCAGCTGGCCTTCCCAGTCCCCCTTCTCGCGGTCAATATGCTTGAGGAAGCGCGAACTCAGCATCGGGGTGAGCGTGAGCGCAACGAGCGCCGAGATGGTGACCGCCCCGGCCAGGGTGAAGGCGAACTCCGTGAACAGCGCGCCGGTGAGGCCGGACTGGAAGCCAATTGGCACATACACCGCAATGAGCACCGCCGTCATGGCGATGATCGGCCCACCCAGCTCCGCCGCCGCCATGCGGGCTGCGTAGATTGGGCCTTCGCCGTGGTCGAGATGCCGGTTGACGTTCTCCACCACAATGATCGCGTCGTCCACCACCAGCCCGATGGCGAGCACCAACGCCAGCAGCGTAAGCAGGTTGATGGAGAAACCGAAGGCCGCCATCATCGCGAAGGTGCCGATCAGCGAAAGCGGAATGGCGACGACCGGAATGAGCACCGAGCGCGGTGAGCCCAGAAAGGCGAAAACCACAAGCGTGACAATGACCAGCGCCTCGCCGAGCGCCATCAGCACCTCATGGATCCAGGCCGTCACGAACTCGGTGGAATCGTAAACGATGGTGCCTGTCAGCCCGCTCGGCAGATTGGCCTGAATACCGGGGAAGGCCTGACGCACACCACCCACCACGCTCAGCAGATTGGCCGCGGGGGCGACCTGAATGCCGATGAACACGCCTTGCTTGTTGTCGAAAGTGACGTTCTGCTCATAAGTGTCGGCACCCAGTTCCACGGTGCCGACATCACTAAGCCGGATGATGGCACCGTTCTGCTGCTTGACGATGAGCTTGGCGAAATCCTTAGGGTCATGCAGCCCGGTGGAGGCGTTCAGCGTGACCTGCGTCATCGTGCCCTTGGTGTTGCCCACGGCAGCGATGAAGTCGTTATTCGCCAATGCGTTCCAGACATCCGTGGCGGTGAGGTTGTAGGAGGCGAGCTTGCGCGGGTCCAGCCAGACGCGCATGGCGAATTTCTGCGCGCCCAGAATCTCCGCCGTCTGCACCCCCGGCACCGCTTGCAGTTGCGGCTGCACCACGCGGGTCACGTAATCGGTGATCTGGTTGGCCGAGAGGTCAGAGCTGCGGAAGGCAATGTACATCGCATCCAGCGTCTGGCCTATTTGC
>JAQUAC010000285.1 GCA_028687415.1 Acidocella sp.
CGGATAGCCACTTACGTAAGTGGGGCATTATGGGAGAGTTCCGTGAATCGTGATGAAATTCTCGCTGCTATGTCCATGCCCTTGGGGTCGCCGAGCTACCCGAAAGGGCCATATCGCTTTGTCAGGCGCGAATATCTGGTGATCCGGTACGAAACCGACCCTGAAGTGCTGCGCGAGATGTTGCCGGAGCCATTGGAGCCGGATGGCAACAGTGTCTATTTCGAGTGGATGAAAATGCCGGACTCCACCGGCTTCGGCGATTATGAGGAAAGCGGGTGCGGCATCTCGGCCCTATATAAGGGTGAGCCGTGCAATTACAGTGTCATGATGTACCTGGATGACGAGGCCCCGACCACGGCGGGGCGCGAGATCTGGGGCTTTCCGAAGAAATATGGCGTGCCGAGGCTGAAGACGATTCATGAAACCCTGACCGGCACGCTGCATTACGATGACGAGCGCGTGGCGCTGGGCACGATGGTCTACAAGCAGAAACCGCTGGACCCGGCCGATGTGGTGATGGAGCTGAAGAAGCTCAACGTCAACCTGAAATGGCTCCCCGACGTGGACGGCAAGCCGAAAGTGGCGCAGCTCATCGGCTATTACCTTGCGAATATCGACCTGAAATTCGCTTATAGCGGCGATGCGCGGCTGCATTTGATCCCGCATGCA
The DNA here is from genome assembly GCA_028687415.1 of Acidocella sp. Taxonomy (GTDB): domain Bacteria; phylum Pseudomonadota; class Alphaproteobacteria; order Acetobacterales; family Acetobacteraceae; genus Acidocella. Next base: position 670 of record JAQUAC010000285.1, read on the forward strand.
AATTGCCGTCTGGCGGACCTGCCTGTGCGGAAAATCCTGCGCGGTACGCATCTTTGCGCGGATTTGACACTGCCCTACGGGCGGGTGTTGCATGATTACCTTGCGGAATAATGAAGGGGGATGAAATGGCGTTGAAAGGCAAAGTGGCGTTGGTGACTGGCTCGACCAGCGGCATAGGGTTCGGCATTGCCCGCGCCCTGGCGGCGGCGGGGGCTGACGTTATGCTGAACGGCTTTGGCGACGCGGCCCAGATTGAGGCGGTGCGTGCCGGGCTGGCGAAGGAATTCTCCGTGAAAGTGGCCTATGACGGGGCCGATCTGAGTAAACCGGACCAGGTGGCGGCGATTGTGAAGAAAACCCAGGAGGAATTGGGGAGCCTGGATATTCTGGTGAACAATGCCGGTATCCAGTTCACGGCGCCGGTTGAGGAGTTCCCAGAGGCCAAATGGGAGGCCATCATCGCCATCAACCTTTCCGCCGTGTTCTACGGCATGAAGGCCGCTATTCCGGGCATGAAGGCGAAGAAATGGGGGCGGATCATCAACATCGCCTCCGCGCATGGTCTGGTGGCGAGCCCGTATAAGGTGGCCTATGTGGCGGCTAAGCACGGCGTGGTGGGAGCGACCAAGGTGGCGGCTATAGAGGTGGCCAATGACGGGATTACCGTGAACGCCATCTGTCCCGGCTGGGTGCTCACCCCGCTGGTGCAGAAGCAGCTGGAGGACCGGGCAAAGGAGAACGGCACGGATGTGGAGGCGGAGAAGAAGAAGCTGCTCTCCGAGAAGCAGCCAATGGAAAAATTCTCGACGCCCGAGCACCTTGGCGCGTTGGCGGTGTTTTTGTGTTCGGATGGGGCGGAGACGATCACCGGCACGCCGCTGTCCATGGATGGCGGCTGGGTGGCGCAGTAGCGGAATTGTCACGGCCCGGCATTTGGGGCTGGCCGGGCCTTGGCCTATAAGATTCGGGACATGACAGGCGGGGGCTGACAATTTCGGACCATGACACGGAAGCGGCACATTTTGCCGCGATGCTGCGGCGCTCGGCGGCGTTGAAAATGGCCCTGGCGGATAATGCCACCCCGGTGCTGGCGGTGGTGGATGCCTGCGAAACCTCGATCAGAGCCGGCGGCAAACTGATATTTTGTGGCAATGGCGGCTCAGCAGCGGATGCGCAGCATCTGGCGACGGAGTTGGTGATCCGACTGCGCGGTAAGGTGGCGCGGGAAAGTTGGCCGGCAATTACCCTGGCGCTGGATACCTCGGCCGTGACCGCGGCGGTGAATGATTTCGGTGTGGAGGAGATGTTCGCCCGGCCGCTGCGCGGGCTTGGGCGGGCAGGGGACGTGCTCTTCGGCATCACCACCTCGGGTAAATCCGTCAATGTTCTGGGGGCGCTGCGGGCGGCGCGGGAGATGGGCATTGCCACGGTGGGGCTGCTCGGCGGCGATGGCGGACCGGCGCTGCCGCTCTGTGACATGGCGCTAGTGGTGCCGGATGCCGATACGGCGCGCATTCAGGAATGCCACATCACGCTGGGGCATGCGATTCTAACGCTGCTAGAAGACCGGCTCGTCGCCTGATGCGGGTTCTGGTCACCGGCGCGGCCGGGTTTATCGGCTTTCATGTGGCGCAGGCGCTGCTGGCGCGCGGCATTGAGGTGGTGGGGGTGGACGACCTCAACCCGTATTACGATGTGCGGCTGAAGCTGGCGCGTCTGGCCCGGCTGGGCCAGGGGTTTACCTTCCACCAGCTTGACATCGCCAACCATGAGGCTGTGCTGAAACTGGGCGACGGCGTGGAGGTGGTGGTGCATGTCGCGGCGCAGGCCGGGGTGCGCTATTCGCTGGAAAACCCATTTGCCTATGCAGCCTCAAACCTCACCGGGCATTTATCGATTCTGGAGCTGGCGCGGCATAGCAGGAGCATAAAGCACCTCATTTATGCCAGCTCATCCTCAGTGTACGGCACCGGCTCGGCGCTGCCATACACCGAGAGCGAGCGGGCGGATCGCCCTTCTTCTCTCTATGCGGCGACGAAGCGGGCAGACGAGCTGATGAGCGCGTCCTACACCCATCTCTTTGGGCTGAAGCAGACGGGACTGCGCTTCTTCACCGTATATGGGCCGTGGGGGCGCCCGGATATGGCGTATTTCGGCTTCGCGGAGGCGATTTGTGCCGGTCAGCCGGTGACGCTGTATGAAAACGGGCGGCTGAAGCGGGATTTCACTTATATTGACGACATCGTTGCGGGGATTCTTGGCGTGTTCGACCATCCGCCGGGCGATGACGCACCGCACCGTGTATTCAACATCGGCAACCACCGGGCGGAATATGTGCGGGATCTGGTGTGGTTGTTGGAGGAAAACCTTGGCCGCAAGGCGGTCACGGTGAGCCTGCCGAAACCGGAAGCCGATCCAATTGAGACTTGCGCCGATGTCTCCGCCCTGCACGGACTTTGTGGTTACGTACCTTCGACCACTCTGGGGGAGGGGATTCCCCGTTTTGTTGAGTGGTATTTGCGCTGGCGGGACCTGCGCGTCGCCTGAGGGCGAATCGATTCTCCCGTTAGGGCGGGATTTTCTGTCATTTTTGGTGTTTTGGTGGTGGCGGGGCGGTCGTGCCGCCACCGGCGTTTTGGCGCGGTTTTTTCAGGGCGGGCGGTGTTTGGCCCGTTCTTACGTCGGGGTAAGATTTTTTATTCAGTTAAATCAATATGTTAAATCAAAAGTATCAGGAAGACTGAAAAAAGCGTGTTTGTCATAGTTGACGGCTTTCATCCAATCCAATAGATGCTGCCTCCACCAACGGCGGTTCGGGCTTGAAACTGAACTGGACTGAGGTTAGACTGATCGGCCTCGCAGAAGGATGAAAATCCTAAAGCGAGTGAATATTAGTCTTGTTATTTGACAATTGCATAGGCTGGGAAGGGATACGCTGGTGGCGTTTCTGGTTCTTTGGGTGGAAGCCTGAGGAGCTTCTGATCTCGTGAGGGGTTGGGTGATGATGATTGGTTTGGACTGGGC
>JAQUAC010000286.1 GCA_028687415.1 Acidocella sp.
CCGCTCTGGCCGGGGTGGTAATAGCCAGGGCCGCCCGGCGTAGTGGTCACGGCGTCCATGGGTACGCCCAGCGCGGCCAGCACCGCCAGCGCGTCCGCCTTGGCATCCAGCGCGTCATAGCGCCGGGCCGGGCTGAGTGCGGAGAGCGGAGTGCCGCCCACGCGCAAACCGCCCGCCACCAGCGCCTGGGAGAGATCCGCCGCATAGGCCGGGCCAGTCTCGAACAGCCCGAAATCGCCAAACCCCCGCGCCACGTTGCGCGCGGCGGCCAGGGCTAGCGTCACCAGCGGCGTCGGGCGCATCTGGTTGAGGTCGGCGGCGATGGGGTTGGCCAGACGCAAGCTCTCTGGCGCGTCGCCGAACAGGGCGCAGGTGGCGTTGTCAGCGAAGCTGAACGTCACCGCCTCCAGCATCCCGCGCGCCGCCAGCACGCGCCTCGCCAGGGCGGTACGCGCCTGCTTCGGCGTGAGGACGGGCGCGGGGATGAGCGACTCCACCGGCAGAGAGACGGGCGCGATGGCGTCCATGCCCTTCAGCCGCAGCACTTCCTCAATCAGGTCCACCTCCGGCTCGATGGCGGCGGCTCCCTCGGCGGCGGCCTGGGCGTGCGGCATCTCCGGCGCCTGGTCCAATGCCTGCGGCTGCGCCACGTCGTTGCGCCAGCTTGGCACCGCCACGGTCACGGAGGTCTCGTCTTCCTCCTGCACCTCAAACCCCAGGCGCTGCAGCGCGGCCACGGCCTCCGGCGGGGTGATTTCAGACCCGCCGAAGCCCTTGACGCGCGCGAAGCGCAGTCTTGCCGCGCGGTTCCACTCGGGGCGGACGCCCGCCTCGGTGATCTCGCTGGCCTCGCCGCCACAAATCGCCTGCACCATCGCGGTGGCGGCTTCCAGCGCCTCAGGTAGCAACTGGCTGTCGATCCCGCGCTCAAAACGCTGGCGGGCGTCGGAGAAGATGCCTGTGCGCTGCCCGGTCTGGGCAATCCGCACGCGGTCGAACAAAGCGCATTCGATGAACACATCCGTTGTGCTCTCGTCGCAACCCGTGGCCTCGCCACCGGTGATGCCTGCGAGCGACTGCGCCCCGGCGGCATCGGCGATCACGCAATCCTCAGTGCCCGGCTTCACGTCCTTGCCGTGTAGGCCAAGGAAGGCATCGCCCTCCTGGCCCCGGCGCAGGGTCAGCACGTTGCCGCTGAGCTTGTTCACGTCGAACACATGCAGCGGGCGGCCCAGGCCGATGGTGAAGAAATTGGTGATGTCGACCAGCGCGTTGATCGGGCGCAGGCCAATGCTCTCCAGCCGCGCCTTCAGCCAGTCCGGGCTCGGCCCATTCTTTACGCCGCGCAATGTGCGCCCCAGCACCCAGGGGGCTGCCTCGGGGAACTCGTTGGCCCATGTAACAGCGGACGCCCCAGCACTGGCCACCGGCGTTGGCTCAAAAGCCTTCAGCGTGCCCAGTCCGGCGGCGGCCAGATCGCGCGCCACACCGCGCACCGAGAGCGCGTCGCCCCGGTTCGGCGTCACCGCGATCTCGATGATCGGCTCATCCAGCCCGGCCCATTTGGCGTAGCTTTCGCCAATCGGCGCATCGGCAGGCAGCTCGATGATGCCATCGGCATCGCCCTCCAGCCCCAGCTCGCGGAAGCTGGTGAGCATACCCTCTGATTTTTGCCCGCGGATCTCGCCCACTTTGATAGTGATGTCAGCCCCCGGCACATAAGCACCCGGCGGCGCCAGCACCACTTTTAGCCCCGTGCGCGCGTTCGGCGCCCCGCACACCACGGAAAGCTCGGTGCCGCCCGCGCTCACGCGGCAGACCTGCAGCTTGTCCGCATTCGGGTGGCGCTGCGCCTCCAGAATCTGTGCGACAACAAACGGCTTCAGCGCGTCGGCCTTGTTCTCGACGCCTTCCACCTCCAGCCCGATGGCGGAGAGGGTGGTGAGAATCTCATCCAGAGACGCATCCGTCTCCAGCCATTCCTTCAACCAGGAGAGTGAAAATTTCATGGTCAGATACCCTCATGCAAGCTGGCGGGGGAGAGCGGCGAGAAGCCGTAATGGCGCAGCCAGCGCACATCGCTCTCGTAGAACAGGCGCAGATCGGCGATGCCGTGCTTGAGCATGGTGATGCGTTCCAGCCCCACGCCAAAGGCGAAGCCCTGATACTTGCGCGGGTCGATGCCGCAATTCGCCAGCACGTTGGGGTGGACCATGCCGGAGCCCAGAATCTCCAGCCAGTCAGTACCGCCGCCAATCTCGCCGGTTTTGCGGTTCCAGCCGATATCGACCTCCATCGAGGGCTCGGTGAACGGGAAGTAGCTGGCGCGGAAGCGCACGGGCAGGGCAGGGTTGTCGAAGAACGCGCGTAAAAAATCGATCAGGCAGCCCTTCAGATGCCCGAGCGTGATGCCCTCGCCGATCACCAGCCCCTCGCATTGGTGGAACATCGGGGAGTGGGTGGCATCGTGGTCGGCGCGGAAGGTGCGGCCTGGCACGATGATGCGGATCGGCGGTTGCTCGTTCAGCATGGTGCGGATCTGCACCGGGGAGGTATGCGTGCGCAGCACGGCGGGGCGCGCATTGGCGTTGGCGTTCAGGTAGAACGTGTCCATCATCGCCCGCGCCGGATGATGCGCGGGAATGTTCAGGGCCGAGAAATTGTTCCAGTCGTTCTCAATGTCCGGGCCATCCTTGATGGCAAAGCCCATGGCGCCGAAGATGGCGGCGATCTCCTCCATGGTGCGGCTGAGCGGGTGGATGGCCCCCACTGGCTCCGGGCGCGGCGGCTGCGTCACGTCGATGCGCTCGGCGGAGAGCCTCGCGGCCAGCGCCGCCTCATCCAACGCCGCGCGGCGCGCGATAATCGCATCCGTGATCAGCGTTTTCAGCGTGTTAATCTCGGCGCCGGCGGCTTTGCGGGCCTCCGGGTCCATGCCGCCGAGCGATTTTAACTGCAATGTCACATGGCCGCTTTTGCCGAGAAAGGCGACGCGCAGCGCCTCGAGTCCCTCCGCATCCGCCAGCGCGGTATCACCCACCGCGTTGTGCACTAAAACCTTGAAATCGTCGCTCAACATCCGCATTCATCCCTGTTTCCGGCGGCAGGGCAGACATGGCCGCGCCGTAAATGTCAAGCAGGCGCGGGCAGGGGGGCCACCCTGCGTGGTGTTACAAAATATCAACAGGTTCCGGGAAAATATCGTATTAACTTGAAAGGCCCCAGGAACGCACAAAATGCATGGTCGTGGCGCTTGACCCTCCGCCTCGGAGGAGAGTATGGCCGCAAATGGCGTGGTCATAGGGATTGCGCAACCAAAGTGGGTTATCTTGCTCATTTTTACTTTACGGACAGGGATCGGTTCTAACATGAAATTTAAAGCATTGGGCGCTTTTGCCGGCCTTGCCCTGCTGGCGGCCTGCTCCTCCAACCCGACCAACACTGGCGCCTCCACCGGCACCGGCGCTGAGCAGGCCACGGGCCCGGCTCCTGGCAGCGAGCAGGACCTCGTCGCCAACGTTGGCGATCGCGTGTTCTACGCGTTCGACAAGTCCGACCTCTCCAGCGACTCCGACGCGACGCTGGGCAAGCAGGCTTCCTGGCTGGCCAAGTACCCGTCCGTGAACGTGCTGGTGGCGGGTAACGCCGACGAGCGCGGCACCGAGACCTACAACTT
>JAQUAC010000287.1 GCA_028687415.1 Acidocella sp.
AAGCCGGCACCGTAGAGCAGCGTCATCAACGCCGTATCGCGCGCCTGAATGTCTGGTGTATCGCTCGCCTCACCAATATCCCGCGCCACGGCCTTGGCATCATCCGGCGTGAGTGCGCGCGGCAAGGGCCGCCGGGCGCGCGGGCGTGCAATCAGCATGAGCGCGGTATTATCCACCCCATGGCGCTTTTTCAGGAAGCGGAAAAACGTCCGTATCGCGGAGAGCTTGCGGGCGCGCGTGGCGTTGCCCGCCCCGTCCTTGGCCTCGGCGGCGAGAAACGCGCGGAAATCCGCCGCCCGCATCGCCTTCAGCATATCCAGCCCCGGCGTCTCGCCGGTATGCGCCGCGCCAAACGCCAGAAACTCACGCACATCGCGCCCGTAGGTTTCCAGCGTCTTGTCGGCGGCCCGGCGCTCAGCGCCGAGCCATGTCAGAAATTCGAGGGCAATCGCCTCAGGCAATGCTCTGCCCGGTCTTGGCCCAGTCCACCAGGAAGGTGGCAAGCCCCTCATCGGTCAGCGGATGACCGTAGAGCTGCTTGATCACGCCCGGCGGGATCGTCGCCACATCGGCGCCCATCTTCGCCGCCTCGATCAGATGGATCGGGTTGCGGATGGAGGCGACCAGCACCTCGGTCTTGATGGCGGGGTAGTTGGCGTAGATCTGCACGATGTCGGCGATCAGATCCATGCCGTTCTGGCCAATATCGTCCAGCCGCCCGACGAACGGGGAGATGAAGGTCGCCCCAGCCTTGGCGGCCAGCAGCGCCTGGGCGGCGGAGAAGCACAAAGTCACGTTCACCATCACGCCTTCCTGGCTCAGCGCGTAGCAGGTACGCAGGCCATCCTGCGTCAACGGCACCTTGATCGCCACGTTCGGGGCGATCTTGCGCAGCACGGCGGCCTCTTTCAGCATCTGGTCGTACTCGGTCGCCGCCACCTCGGCGCTCACCGGGCCAGGAACGACCTCGCAAATCTCGGCGATCACTTCCAGGATGTTGCGCCCGGATTTGGCAATGAGCGACGGATTCGTGGTTACGCCGTCCAGCAGGCCAGTCGCGGCCAGCTCACGGATTTCGGCAATTTCGGCGGTATCGACAAAGAATTTCATAGCTCACTTTCCGGTCATCGAAGTCTCTGCTTAAGCATACAACATGCTGCCCCCAAGTCGAATAAGCGTCCTGCTCCCTTATAAGTTCGACACGGCTTTCACCTATGCGGCCGAGGCGCCGCTTGCCCCCGGCACGCTGGTGCGGGTGCCGCTGGGGTCGCGCATGGTGGTGGGGGCCGTCTGGACCGACACACCAGACGAATCGGTGAAAACCAAGCCCGTGGCCGAGGTGCTGGCCTTTCCGCCGCTGCCCGAAACCTTGCTGAAATTCATCGACTGGGTGGCGGCCTACACGCTGGCCAAGCGCGGGGACGTTCTGGCCCTGACGCTAAAAGAGCCCCTGCTCGCCCCGCCCCCCAAACGCGCCAAGCATTTCGCCTTCGGCGGCGCGGACGCCAACCTGCCCGGCCCTAGCCTCTCCCCCGCGCAAGCCGCCGCCGCCGCCGCCCTGCGCGCTTCGGTGGACGCCGAAAAATTCTCCGTCACCCTGCTGGACGGCGTCACCGGCTCCGGCAAGACGGAAGTGTATCTGGAGGCCGTGGCGGCTGCCCTGCTCCAGGGCAGGCAGGTGCTGGTGCTGCTGCCGGAAATCGCCCTCTCCACCCAGATGCTGGCGCGGTTTTCCCAGCGCTTCGGCTGCTCCCCGGCGGTGTGGCACTCCGAACTCACCCCCGCCCAGCGCCGCGAGACCTACCGCGCCGTGGCCGAGGGCCGGGCCGATGTGGTGGTGGGCGCCCGCTCGGCACTGTTCCTGCCCTTCCCCCGGCTCGGCTGCATCGTGGTGGACGAGGAGCATGAGACTTCCTTCAAGCAGGAGGAAGGCGTGATGTATAACGCGCGGGACATGGCGGTGGTGCGCGCCAAGCTCAGTGCCTGCCCCTGCATTCTGGTCAGCGCCACGCCGAGCCTGGAGAGCGTGGAGAACGCGGCGCAGGGCCGCTACGCCAAGCTGGACCTGCCCGCCCGGCATGGTGGCGCCACCATGCCCACCATGCGCGCCATAGACATGCGGGCCGACCCGCCGGAGCGCGGCAAGTTCCTCTCGCCCAAGCTGCTGGCCGCCATTCATGAGACCCTGGAGCGCGGCGAGCAGGCCATGCTCTTCCTCAACCGCCGGGGTTACGCGCCACTTACCTTATGCCGCAAATGCGGCCACCGCCTCGCCTGCCCGCATTGCAGCGCCTGGCTGGTGGAGCACCGCGCCACCCAGCGCCTCACCTGCCACCATTGCGACTACACCATCCGCAAGCCGGAAAAATGCCCGTCCTGCGAGGCGGAGCACAGCTTTGTACCCATCGGGCCGGGGGTGGAGCGCATCGCCGAGGAAGTTGCCGAAGCCTTCCCCGAGGCGGCCTCCTTGCTCATGGCCTCGGATGTCATCACCAGCCCGGCCCAGGCGGCGGAGGCGGCGCGGCGCATTGAGGCGCGGGAGGTCGGCATCATCATCGGCACACAGATGGTCGCCAAGGGCTGGCACTTCCCGCATCTCACTTTGGTTGGGGTGGTGGATGCCGATCTCGGTCTCGCTGGCGGAGACCTGCGCGCCGGGGAACATACCGTGCAGATGCTGCATCAGGTAGGCGGGCGCGCCGGGCGGGCCGAGGCCCCCGGCACCGTGCTGCTGCAAAGTTTCGCGCCAGAGCATCCGGTGATTCAGGCGCTGCTCTCCGGCGATCTGTCTGAGTTTCTGGCGCAGGAGGCCGCCCAGCGCCGCCCCGGCCATTGGCCGCCATTCGGGCGGCTGGCGGCACTCATCATCAGCGCCGCGGAGGAACGGTTGGCCGACCAGATCGCCCGCGAGCTTGCCCGCTTCGCCCCGCAAGGCCCAGGCATCGCCGTGCTCGGCCCCGCCCCCGCGCCCATCGCCCTGTTACGCGGCAAATTCCGCCGCCGCCTGCTGCTGAAAACCGCACGGGACATCGCCATTCAACCGCTGCTGCGGGCCTGGCTCGCCCAGTTGGACATCCCCCGCAGCGTCCGGGTGGATATCGATATCGACCCGGTTTCATTCATGTGACCACAAAAAAGGCCAGCCCGCGCGGACTGGCCTTTTCCATGAAAATACCGACGCTTACTCCGCCGGAACGGGAACAGTCCGGCCCGCCGGGACGCTAAGCAGCAGGTAGAACATTGTTGCCGCAACAGCAGAGACAATAAAGGTAGCATCGCCGAATTGCGGGAACTTCACGGCAAAGGGCCCGACATAAAGCGCCTGGTTATAAAACGGCCAGGACACGGCGATGGACGCGACCCAGGCAACGAACGCGGCACTCACCCCGCCAATGCGCGAGACGCGGCTGGTAAGGTGGCAAAGCAGGGTGATCGCGATCCACGGCACGGTGCAATACCCAAGCACGAGCAGGAAGTTCTCGTAGTTGGTAATGAAGTTAGAGGCAGCGAGGATGGCGATGATCGTGCCGATCCCCCCGGTGATAAGCGCCGCGATATGCTGCTTCAACTTCACCCCCACGGCCAGAGCCGAGAGCGTGGCGGAGTAGATGTTGATAATGTTGGCGCTGACCGTGCCCAGCACGACCGCAATGAGGAACGGCACCTTGAAC
>JAQUAC010000288.1 GCA_028687415.1 Acidocella sp.
AACAGCGCCGCCGCCATCGGCCCGGACGGCGCGCTGCTAGGCCACTACCGCAAGACGCATCTCTTCGGCGATTTCGAACGGGCTCTCTACACCCCTGGAGACGCCTTTGCCCCGCCCTTCGCCTATCGCGGCTGGCAAGTGGGGATGCTGATCTGTTACGATGTCGAGTTCCCCGAGGCCGTGCGCGCCGTTTCCCTCTCAGGGGCGGAGCTGCTGCTCATCCCCACTGCCATTACGCCGGAATATGGTTGTGTGCCGGGCGTCATCGTGCCTGCCCGTGCCGTCGAGAACCAGATTTTCGTGGCCTATTGCGACCATGCGGGGGAGGAGAACGGCCTCGCCTATCTAGGTGGCTCCTGCCTGGCCGGGCCGGACGGAAAGCTGCTCGCCACCGCCGGCGCGGGCGAGGCGTTACTCTTAGCCGACATCACCCACGCCACCCTAAACGCCAATGCCGCCAGCTTCCCCTACCGGCGGGAGCGGCGGCCGGAGTTGTACGCGCGCAGCTTACTTACTGATTCACGACCTTCATCGCGGGGAGATGCATATGACGCATAAATTGCAGGAAAATTCTCTATCCTTCTTCGAATCCCTGGTGCTGGGCGTCGCCGGGTCTGGCCCCGCCAATGCCATCTCGCTGGCCATGGGCGCGCTCATCGGTGTGGCCGGGCTACGCAGCCCGCTTTACGTGTTCATCTTCGCGGTGCCCATGCTTGGCATCGCCTTGGCCTATAAGGCGCTGAACAAGCGCATGACGCATGCGGGCGCCGCCTTTAACTGGGTGGGCCTCACTTTCGGCAAGTTCCACGGCTTCATGTCCGGCTGGGCGCTTATCACCGCGCAGATGATCTTCATCATCTCCGGCGTCGTCCCGCTTTCCACCGCCATTCTGGATTTCATCAACCCGGACCTTGTGAACAACGTCGCGCTCACCACCGCCATCTCGGCACTGTGGTTCTTGTTCATCGTCGGGGTCATCACGCTCGGCATCAAGCTCACCAGCTATTTGCAGATCGCCATGCTCAGTTTCGAGATGCTGGTGCTCTTCGGCGTCGGTCTGGCGGCGGTGCTGCATTCGCACGGGGCGGTCTTCGCCAATGCATATTCATGGCAGGTGTACAGCCCTGTCTACTTCCTGCACAGCTTCTCGGGCTCCGAGTTCGCCGCCGCGGCGCTTATTGTCATCTTCCTGTACTGGGGGTGGGATGTCACCGCCAATCTCGGCGAGGAAACCAAGAACGGCGAACATGCCGCTGGCAATGGCGGGCTTTCCGGTGTGCTCGTCACCATCCTGCTATATTCGCTTTACGCCGCCGTGGCGCTGGTGCTGTTCACCGCCGCCGAGACGCAGACCTACAGCAGCAACCTGCTCTATCAGATCGCCCTCTCCGCCGGGCTGGGCCGCACGGGTGGGCTGGTTGTCTCCATCGCGGTTATTTTCTCCAGCGCCGCCACGGTGCAGACGGGCATGCTCCAGGTTACCCGCACGCTCTTTGCCATGGGGCGGGATGGCGCGCTGCCCACCTATCTCGGCCGCGTCAACCAGCGCACCAAGGCCCCGGTGGCGGCCACGTGATGGCTGACCGGCGTGGGCCTCGCGGGTATTCTGCTCACTGGCCTGATGCCTTCGGTCAGTGACATCCTCAGCGACGCCGTCACCGCCTCCGGCCTGCAAGTGGCGTATTATTTCGGCATGGCCGGGTTGGTCTGCGCCTGGGTGCACCGCACCGCCTACCGCGACTCCTGGGGGCGTTGGCTGGCCTATGCGCTGTTCCCCGGCCTGAGCGCCGTGGGACTGATCGCCACCGGGCTTTATGCCGTCACCACCTTCAACACCACCACCGCCATTGTTGGTATCGGCACGCTGCTCGCCGGTGTGCTGTTCTTCCGTCCCAAACGTTATCTGGTCGAGGGCGAACTCCTGCCCGTGACCGTGGAGTAACCCATGCCCCCGCATCACTCCCACGCCATTTTGATCGAGCCCGTGCGTATCGGGCCTGTCACCGCCCGCAACCGCTTCTATCAGGTGCCGCATTGCAACGGCATGGGTTACCGCGACCCCTCGGCCCTTGCTGAGATGCGCGGCGTGAAGGCCGAGGGCGGCTGGGCGGTGGTGTGCACCGAGCAGGTGGAGCTGCACTACTCGTCAGACATCACACCCTTCATCGAGCTACGGCTATGGGACGACAGGGATATCCCCGCCCTTGCCAAAATGGCGGAGAAAATCCACCAGCACGGCGCGCTGGCGGGCATTGAGCTTGCCTATAACGGCATGAACGGTCCCAACCTCTACTCCCGCGAGGTGCCGATGGGCCCGGCCCCGCTGCCCGTCGCCACCTTCACCTACGACCCCGTGCAGGCGCGGCGCATGGACAAGACCGACATCGCCAATCTGCGAAAATGGCATCTGGCGGCGGTGAAGCGGGCCAGGCGCGCGGGGTTTGACCTGATTTACGTCTACGCCGCCCATGCGCTCGGCTTCCTGCATCACTTCCTCTCCCGCCGGTATAATGACCGCACGGACGAATATGGCGGCAGCCTGGAGAACCGCATCCGGCTGATGCGTGAGATCGTCGAGGAAACCAAGGATGCGGTGGGTGATACCTGCGCCGTGCCGCTGCGCATCTCGGTGGACGAGCTGCTGGGCGAGGGCGGGCTGCACCGCGAGGAAGTGGAGGATATGATCGGGCTGATGGCCGATCTGCCGGACCTCTGGGATGTGACCCTGGCGGGCTGGGAGAATGACAGCCGCACCTCGCGCTTTGCCGAGGAAGGTGCGCAAGAGCCGTTCATCTTGGGCATTAAGCGCCTCACCACCAAGCCAGTGGTGGGGGTGGGGCGCTATACCTCGGTGGACCGCATGGCGAGCCTGGTGCGCAAGGGCGTGCTGGATCTCATCGGCGCCGCGCGGCCCTCCATCGCGGACCCGTTTTTGCCGCGCAAGCTGGAGGAAGGGCGGCTGGACGACATCCGCGAATGCATCGGCTGCAATATCTGCGTCTCGGGGGATTTCACGCAATCGCCGCTGCGTTGCACGCAGAACCCGACCATGGGCGAGGAATGGCGCCGGGGCTGGCACCCGGAGCGCATCCGCCCCAAGACCAGCGAGAAGAAGGTACTGGTCATTGGTGCCGGCCCCGCGGGGCTGGAGGCGGCACATGCCCTTGGCAAGCGGGGCTACGATGTAGCCCTGGCCGAGGCGGGCAAGGAGCTGGGCGGGCGCGTGGCGCGGGAGGCGAAATTGCCCGGCCTCGCCGCCTGGATACGCGTGCGCGACTACCGCGCCTTGCAGCTCAACCAGTTGCCGAACGTGGAAACCTACCTCGCCAGCCGCCTGGGCGCGGAGGAGGTGCTGGAATTCGGCTTCCCCCGCGTGGTGCTGGCCACCGGCGCGTTATGGCGGCGAGACGCCGTGGGCCACGCCCATACCATGCCCATTCCCATCGCCCCGGATGCCGTGGTGCTGACGCCCGATGACGTGATGGATGGCCGCCTGCCGCCGCTAAAGCGCGTGCTGGTGTGGGATGACGAGCATTATTACATGGGCGGCGTGGTGGCCGAGGCGCTGGCGGCCAAGGGCTGCGCGGTGGTCTACGCCACCCCGGCCTCCGAGGCCTCGACCTGGACGCGCAACACCATGGAGCAGCATTTCATCCAGAAGCGCCTGCTG
>JAQUAC010000020.1 GCA_028687415.1 Acidocella sp.
GCATGGAGGGGGCGAAGCGCGAGCGCTTGTCCAGCAGGTTCTGGAAAGAGCCGCAGGCCTCAATGGCGAAGATATCCACGAACGGGTCGCGCTCCGTTCCGCCAAAACAGAGCCACAGCCCATCGGGGATGGTACGTAGCCGGTTGGAGCCGGGGAGTTTCAGGAAAGGCTGATCCAGATCGTCCACCCGCCCTGGGCGTGCTCGCATCCAGGCCCCTCGCGCCCCCATGTCGCGGTCCGCCAGACCCGGCGGGTGCTGCGGCCAGCTGCGCAGCTTTTGGCGGACAAGGGCATCGAGTGTGGTGGGTGTAGCCATATAAAATATCCCTGCATTCTCGTGGTTAACACAACCTTAACGGGAATACTGACCAAAAGCGACTCGGATGCAAGAAAATTTTTTCACGAAACCGTTGCTTTGTTTTATTAGGATTTTTTCGTAATCAAATGATAATTAAGCATATATTTTACAAACAGATAAGGTGCCGCATCTCCGCCAAGCGGCGAGCGGGTTACCTTGATTTGCCGGCTGTCCATATACCTTTGGTTGTGCCGTCGTCGAGAGGCCGGGTACTGGCCGGTTCCGCTGGCGCGATCTCTCGGATTTGCCGCTATCTGCCTGAAATATCGGCATTTCAAAATGCGGCTTCTGCCGCAAAAATGACATCTCGTAACGTATTGCCGCGCGAGAAAATTCAGATCATGCACGCATAACGATCATTGAGGAGATACGCTTGGAGCCGTCCGTTCCGCAACGCAGCGCACGTCCGTTCATCGCGCTGGGTGCCATATTGAGCACCATCGCGCTTGTTTTCGTCGGCTATTGGTGGATGAACAGGAACTTCGTCACTACTGACGACGCGGCGATAGATGGTCACATCTACACTATCGCGCCGCGCATCGCCGGGCAGGTGGCACGCGTGGCGGTGGACGACAACCAGCATGTGGCGGCGGGGGATGTGCTGGTGGTGCTGGACGACCGTGATGAGCAGGTGGGTCTGCTGCGCGCCGAAGCCCAGCAGGCTCAGGCCCAAGCCCAACAGGCAGAGGCTCAGGCGGAGGCGGAGGCGTCGTCCGCCATGCTCACCCAGGCGCAGCGCGATTATGACCGCTTCATCACCATCAACCCGCATGCCATCACGCAGCAGCAGGTGGATGGGGTGACCGCCGCCATTCTCTCGGCAAAAGCCAAATTTGCCGCTGCCCAATCCGCCATTGTGGCGGCACGGGCAGCGCAGGCCGATGCCGAGGCCGCAGTGGCTAATGCACGGCTGCAACTCTCCTACACAATCATCACCGCCCCGGCCGCCGGACATGTGGCGATGAAGACCGTGCAGACCGGCAATGTCGTGGCTCCCGGATCTTCACTCATGGCGCTGGTGGACGATCACGTCTGGGTCACCGCCAATTACAAGGAAACCCAGCTCCCCGGCATCCACCCTGGCGAGGCCGCCACCATAGCGGTGGACGGCGTGCCGGGCGTCACCTTCAAGGCGCGGGTGGACAGCATCCAGTACGGCACGGGGGCGGTGTTCTCACTGCTGCCGGCGCAGAACGCCACCGGTAATTATGTGAAGATCATCCAGCGCGTGCCGGTGAAGCTGGTGTTCGACGACCCGCGCGTCAGCAAATACATGCTCGGTCAGGGCATGTCCGTGGAGCCTTCGATCAGGATCGGGAAGTGACCACGGAGCTTCCCCGCTCCCCAACCGGGCCATTCAACCCGTGGATGGTGGCGGTGATGATCTCGCTCGCCCCGTTCATGGAGGTGTTGGACACCACCATCGCCAATGTCTCGCTCACCCATATCGCCGGGTCGCTTGGTGCCGGGCAGGAAGAAAGCACCTGGGTGCTCACCTCCTATCTGGTGAGCAACAGCATCATCCTGCCCATCAGCGGCTGGCTGGCCAACGTGCTGGGGCGCAAACGCTTTTATCAGATCTGCACGGTGCTGTTCACCGCCAGCTCCGTGCTTTGCGCCACGGCCACCTCGCTGGACGCGCTCATCGTCGCCCGCGTGCTGCAAGGGTTGGGGGGAGGGGGGCTGGCGCCGGCGGCGCAATCCATGCTGGCCGACAGCTTCCCGCCGGAAAAACGCCCGCAGGTCTTCGCCTTGTTCGGCTTCACCATCGTGGTCGCCCCTGCCACCGGCCCCATTCTCGGCGGCTGGCTGACCGATGCGCTCTCCTGGCACTGGATATTCCTCATCAACCTGCCGGTGGGGCTGCTGGCTTTCACCCTGGTCGCCATTTTCGTCAGCGAGCCGGCGGCGCTGGTGCGCGAGCGCGCCGCCCTGCTCGCGCGGGGGCTGAAGCTCGACTATTTCGGCCTCTTCCTCGTCACTGTGGGTTTTGGCTCCATGCAAATATTCCTCGACAAGTTCGAGCTGGATGACGGCTTCTCCTCAAGCTGCGTAATTTCGCCATTTGCTCGGTGGTGATGTTTTTCGTCGGCTTTGTGTTCCTCTCTTCCACCCAGCTGCTGCCGCAAATGGCGCAGACCCTGCTGGGGTATACCTCCACCACCTCCGGCTTCGCCCTGGCCTTGGGCGGTATGGCCACGATCATGTTCATGCCCATTTCCGGCTTCATCACCGGGCGTTACGTGCAGCCGCGCATCCTCATGGCTCTGGCGCTGGTGGAGATGGGAGCGGCATTGCTCTCAGATTCGCTGTTCCCGCCGGATATCAGCTTCACCGGCCTTTCCTGGGCGCGGATCATGCAGGTTATCGCCATGCCGTTCATTTTTATCCCCGTCTCGGCGGCCTCTTATGTAGGCATGCCCGCGCAGAGCAGCGGCGAGGCGGCGGCCCTGTTCAACCA
Organism: Acidocella sp.; assembly: GCA_028687415.1. Lineage (GTDB taxonomy): Bacteria > Pseudomonadota > Alphaproteobacteria > Acetobacterales > Acetobacteraceae > Acidocella. Next base: position 2,820 of record JAQUAC010000020.1, read on the forward strand.
GATGCGCAATATCGGCAGCAGCATCGGGGTGTCCTTTGTCACCACCATGCTTGCCTGGCGCACGCAATTCCATCATGCAAGATTGGCGGAAACGATTACGCCGTATGGCAGCCTGCACGGATTGTCCGTGGCGCAGATTGCGCCCCTGGTGCAACAACAGGCGAGCTTTGACAGCTATCTTGACGTGTTCCGGATCATTGGGATTGTAACCCTGGTGATTTGGCCCATCGTGCTATTTTTAAAGACACCGCCCCGCCAGGCGGCATAAGGGAGTTGCCTCACGTGTTTTTCGCCCGCCCGTTCCGTTTGAACCTGCTCGGCACCGTCTCCCTGTCGCTGGGTCTGGCCGCATCTCTTGCCGGCTGCACGGTGGGGCCCGACTTCCATGAGCCGCATGCCGCCGTGCCGGGTGGCTTCACCAGCCAGGCGCCGGATGCCAACCCGTATGTCTCGGGCGACGCGGTGGACCCGCAATGGTGGAACAGCTTCAACGACCCCGAGCTGACCAAGCTGGAAGCCGAGGCGGTGAAACAGAATCTTGATCTGCAGATCGCCACGCAGCGCCTGCTGGAGGCCGAGGGTGAGGCGCAGGTGCAGGGCGCGGTGCTCTACCCGAATCTTAATGGCGGCGGCTCTTACACGCGTGAAGGCCCCAGTGAGAAGGGGCCGTTCGGTCTCTTTAGCAGCGCTGTCTCGAGCTATACCAATGCTGGCAACACTGCCAGCGGGCAGAGCGGCAGCGTCGGCGGCGGCGCGCTTGTCATCCCCGCCAACGCGTTCGACCTCTACCAATACGGGCTGCAAACTCAGTACGACCTCGATCTGTTCGGCAAGAATCGGCGTTTGGTGGAAGAAGCCATCGCCCAGGCCCGTTCCTCTGAGGAAGCCCGCCGCGCCGCACTGCTGAATGTCGAGGCGCAGGTGGCCAGCAACTACATCCAACTGCGCGGAACCCAGGCCGTGCTCATCATCACGCAGAAGAACCTCGACACCGCCAATCAGCTCGTTAACCTCACAGTCCAGCGCCAGCAGGCGGGGCTGACCACCCAGCTGGACGTCGCCAACGCCCGCTCCGCCGCCGCCGCCATTGCCGCACAAATCCCCACGCTCATTGCCCAGCGGGACGCGATCATCGGCCAGATCGGTCTGCTGCTGGGGCAGACGCCCGAAGGCCTGCCGCAGGAGCTGGTAACAGCAGCCCCCGAGCCGCTCACCCCGCCCACCGTGCCGGTGGGGCTGCCCTCGCAGCTGGTGCAGCGCCGGCCGGACGTGCGCGAGGCAGTGCAGAGCTTGCACGCCGCCACCGCCGGCGTTGGTGTCGCCGTGGCCCAGTTCTTCCCCGATTTCACGATTTCGGCCTCGGCCTCGCTGCAATCGCTGCAGCTAAAGGACCTTAACGAGTGGAAGGCGCTGACCTACGCTATTGGCCCCAGCGTCACGGTGCCAATCTTCGAAGGCGGCTCACTGCGCGGCCAGTTGCATCTGCGTAAGGCGCAGCAGCGCGAGGCGGCGATCAGCTTTGCCAAAACCGTGCTGGTGGCCTTCACCCAGGTGAATACGGCGCTGACGACCTATGAGCAGGAACACGCCACGCTGCAGCAGCTGAATATTGACGTGGAGCAGAGCCACATCGCGCTCGGCTTGGCAGAGGAGCAGTACACCCAGGGCCTCTCCGACTACCTGACCGTGCTCAACGCCCAGCAATCCTACCTCAATGCTCAGCAGAACCAGGCGCAATCCATGGAACGCCTGGGCACGGATCTGGTCACGCTGTATCAGGCGCTGGGCGGTGGCTGGGAGGGGATGTACCCGGCGGCGGCTGACGGGGTTAAGCCGCCCCTGGTGATGCGGTTGACCAGCCCGTTTTAGAGGAGTGTATTTATTGGGGTAAGTGTAGCTGGCTGCCGTGGATCTGTTGCGGAGCAAAATGCCGATGCCAAAGATTGTTTTGTGGGCAGTCCTTTTCCTAACGACAATGCTGCCCGCCGCCATCGCGGCGCCGCAGGATATGGTGCAACCAATCGGCGATATTGGCTTGCTCGCACCACCTGATCCTCCAGGGCCGGGAGGACCAAAGTTTTATAGTGAGACCGGCCCCAAGCCTAATTGGAACATCGCGCAATGGAATATTCCTGGCGGGGCTTTATCACCATTTCAAAAAAATGTTTCTGGCGATACCACCACATATACTGCTTCCGCCTCCGAGGCGCGGCTCAAGATTATCCGGCATGGTAATGACGTGCAGGTGGATCTGGCGCAGGATGGTACTGTCCTTCCCTGTGAAACGGCCGCCGGCCGGCCGCGCGAATCCGACTTTCTGTTGAGTCCCAATGGGCAGCATGCGAATTTTCCAGGGGTGCCCGGGCTTACAATTCAGGGGGATGCCAAAATGCCGCTGTCGCGGCTTTCTAGCGTGGTGTTTGAGGCCGGCCTGTCTGTAACGGAAGGGATTACCCAGCAACGCAAGGGCTGCCCGGTGGACCAGGGCTCGGCATTGCTGGGGGTTATTCTAACCAATTTTACTAAGTCACACGCCCAGACCATGTTTTATCAGCTCAATTTCGACCAGCTTTGTGGAATCCAGCCACAGGCGCGCGACAAACTCTGCCATGCGGTGCATGACAAGCCACTTTATTTCTTCAGGACAAACCCGTTTGGCGTGGCGGATTTTCTACCCTTGTTGGGCATGTCCTTTGTCCATAGCCAAGAACAGCGCCAGCTTGATCTGGACATACTCCCGCGCTTGCGGATCATCGTGCAAAACGGGCCAGTGGGAATGGACCGGGACCTATCGCACTGGACCGTGACGGGGCTTTATGTTGGTCAGGCGATTTGGGGGGATGTCACATTGGCAAGCCAGTGGCGGAACATACATCTTTTGGTTGAGTGAAAACAAACGACAAGTGGGCTTGCCCCTTGTATTGGTTTTAAATACTATTTGTTGCATGGTCGATGTACCTAAGTCGAGCACTCCATCAGGACACACAAAACTAATGCTTCAATGTCCTTGTCTTTGTGCTGAGTGTAAAATTTCTGTTGAGCAAGGCAAAGCGAAATGCGGCATCTGATAGGGCTTGGTTTCCGTTGCGACGTTGCGTTTCAGCTCCGTATGCATGCAGAGGAAAACGTAGCGCATTTCTTTGACTGGTTGGCAACGCCGGTTGAGGGGGTGATTAAGATTATCGACGCTGATTTCGATGTGTTTCACCCCGACCATCTGGTCCTAAACACGCGCCACAAGCCAAATTGCGTTGAAGATTTGATGACAGGGGTGAAGTTCCACCATCAATTCCCGTTGTTTAATGGGCATATGCAGCCTGATTTCCTGCTGTACTATGAGACGTTCATCAAGAAGTTCCGGTATCTGGCGGAGCGCTTCCGCCTATATATAGAAACCAAACCAGTGACGCTGGTGCGCCAGGGCATAACCCGTGAGCAGGCGCTGCGGCTTGAAGAAGTGGTTCTGCGGCGCTTCCCCCAGGCTGATGTGAAATTCTTATATGTTGTGGATAGCGGCGAGGAATTCACCACCCCGCTGGGGCATGCCCGTTTGCTGAAGAATGATCATTCCAGCCTGGGAGACCCAGCTGAGTGGGCGCGGGTGTTGGGCGAAGAGGGGCTTATCGGCGTACCATACCGGCACGGCACAGTGGAAATTCTGGGTGCTGCGCATGATGACCACAATCTTTCAACCGACAACCGTTTCACGGACAAGCAACTGCTAGCCGCCATTGCGGCGAACCCGCAAAGTGTAACGCTGCCGCTGGAGTTGGCTAATTGGTATGCCTTGCGCGGGCAGTTGGCTCAGGCCGAGGAATGGGCCGTGAGTGCCCTGGCCCGGGCGCCAAGTAATCCGGCGGCACTGTTTCAGGCGACTTCAGCGCAATGGAGGCTGGGCCGAATTTCAGTGAATGAAGCTGCCGAAACGCTTTGCACGCTAGCCAATACCCCCAAGGCGCTCCCGAGCTGGTTGGTAGAGGCAGCCACTGTGCTGCACAAAGCCGGACAGACCGAAAAAGCGCTGGCCTATGTCAATCAGGCGATCATGCGGAGTCCACTCGATCAGCGTGGCTATCTGCAAAAAGCTATGATCCTGAACAGCAAGCGAGACATAAAGCCTCTGGGGCTGGCTCTAGAGAGTGCGATGCGGCTGGGCAATGTCTCGCCGATGTATCAGCATATCTATGCCACTGTGCTGGAGCACCGGGGAGAGTTTGAGGCGGCGGCTGAGATGGAGCAGAAATCTGTGCAGAGGGATGGCAGATTTTTTCCGTCACGCTTCACCCTGGCAGGGCTGCTCATGCGCCTTGGCCGTTATGAGGAAGCGTTGGAGCAATGTGAAGCAGCCGAACCTGTGGCGGGTGCAAGTCGGCAGGCCGTGGAGCGGCGCATGGCTGAGATCAAGGCCATGCTGGCAGAGCAGATGCCTTCACTGCCAAGCAATGACAGTGCTGAGGTCGTCAAACTGGTCATATGGGATCTTGATGAAACCTTTTGGGAGGGAACGCTGACTGAAGGCGGGATCACCCCGATTCAGAAGAATATTGAGCTCATCAAGGCACTCTCAAGGCGCGGCATTATAAATTCAATCTGCTCAAAGAATGATTTTGCGGCGGCCCGGAAGAAGCTGGAAGAACTGGATATATGGGAACATTTTGTTTTTCCCCGGATCGAGTTCGCGCCGAAGGGCGCGCTGGTTCGTGATATTATTGAAAGCATGCAACTGCGTGCGCCTTCAGTGCTGTTTGTTGATGACAATGTCATGAACCTGCGAGAGGCGCTGCATTACAGCCCGGAACTGCAAATCGCGGAACCAGTAATCCTTGATACGTTAGTGGAGGACCGGCGCTTCAAGGGCAACCCTGATGACAAGCTGGAGCGCTTGGCTCGTTACAAGGTTTTGGAGCAGAAGAAGAGCGACCACCAAAAGGCTGGTGGGGATAATCATGGATTTTTGCGCGGCAGCGGTGTCCGTATCAGCTTCCATTATGATGTCATGGAGCAGTTTCCGCGCATTCACGATCTGGTTAATCGTTCCAATCAGCTAAATTTCACCAAGAACCGCTGGCCGGAAGGTGAGGCTGAGGCGCGTGAGTTTGCGCAGAAGGAATTGTTTGGACACTTTGATAATGTCTCTGGATATATCAAAGTAGCCGACCGGTACGGGAATTATGGCATTTGCGGATTCTTTCTTGTGCAGCAGAAGCATGCGAAACATTTCGTGTTCTCTTGCCGGGCGATGAACATGGGGGTGGAACAGCTTGTGTGGCATAAGCTTGGGCAGCCAACGGTTAGAGTAACAGGTGAAGTCAGCTCTTCTTTGGGCAGCCTGCCGGACTGGATCACGGTTGTGGATGATGCCGATAGTGACATCGATAAAAACAATGGCGCTACCAAACCATCTTTGTTCATTCGCGGCGCTTGTGATCTAAGCGTGGCCGCGCATTATTTGCGCCGGAATTTTGAGCTTACTGAGGAGTTTGCATACCCTTACAAGGGGTGGTTAATTCTTACTTCGGCCAGATCTCTTGCGATATATGATGATATCCACACGCCGCAAGTTCAGGCCTTTTTGGCCAAAATTCCAGGTCTGCCCTCGGGATGTTTCAATTCGAAGCTTCATGAGTTGCGTGACGACGTCTATGTCTTGTCATTTTCTCTAGAAGCTTTGAATAATCTTTATCGTTCTCGTTCTACGGGGTTGGTTTTACCGCTGAATTGCGGAGCAATTCCCGCGCGTAATTTCAGTGAGACAAGTTATGAGACCATAGCTGCAAAGCTAGGTCATGCGCCTGAGTTTTCACCTGAAGAATGGGCTTTTATGCAGGAAGAGTTTGAGTTTGTCGGCTTTCTGAACCCAGTTTTCCTGGCGCAGGATGTAACGAGGATCTTTAAGAAACTGCACGGCAAGAGGGTAATCGTTGTGAAACGCAATACCATGGTTGGAGCAAGTAGCTGGACTTTATCCAACTTTGGAAAAATTAACGATATTGTTTTGCCAATCGTAAAACAATTTGGCTATGAGGTTTTAGATATTGGTGAATTCGTAAAGACAACCGACGATCTTGTGGCGCCGGATGATAATGGTGCGCATTATTCGCGGGAGGTTTATATAAAGATTGCCCAGAGAATTGAGGATATGTGCCAAGGCTCCAAAGGAGAAAAGATACTCGAACTTTCCACTTAAAAAGCAGTGAATCGTAAAGATTAATCGCTGTTTTTATGTATACAGTTTAAAGTGATAGGTGGACAGGTGAAGCTGGATAGCTGAACCTGTTCACCTATCACTTTAAGGTAAGGAGTGATTACTCGGTAAACAAAAGTTCGTTCTGCTGCCTTTCGCTCCAATGACCGCCAGGCTTACGGTAGCCGTAAAATTGATAAATTTTGAAACCGGGACTTTCCAGAGTAGGCATGTTGTACTGAAAAATTTTACTCCGGTATTCTGGTTTTATGTCGAAAGGCTTTTTTGTTTGATCATAGAAACACTCTATGATCGTGCCCGTTCCTGTGAGGCCAAACAAATGGTATGGAACATATTTGCGGGTTTGCTGCTCCATGTTCCTTTGCTTCGCGAGATTCTCAAGAACAACTGCAATCAGCTTATCCAGTAAAGCTGTGTGCGCCCGTGCCGCCAGAGCAGTGTTCATGAGGTTGAAATCGGTTTCGCTTTTGCATTCCCAGGCCTTGCTGAAAAGTACAAGCTCGTAGGAGGAAAGGATATCAAGTGTTTCGGCCAGCCGGTCGCCATCGGCCGGGCCAGCATGCGAATCAACATAAAGACCACCATATTCGCGGAGCAGAATCAGGCGGGCAATGTCTGATTTACAGGCCGGAAGGCTAATCTGGCTATATAACGTTCTTAGTTCATCAGAGGGGAGAAGATGTAAAACATCATCATCTCCAAAGAGCCGGAAGCTTGGAAATCTTGCTTGCCAGACAGGGAAAGACTCAGGAACACTAAGGGATGAACTAGTCCAATAGGTAAATATCATGCTTGTAATTGTATCATAAGGCCTTGGTTCTGCCTACAATATCCTGTGCAACCACTCGCTGTGGATCATTTTATTTATCTTGGAAGTGGTCCGTCAATAAATAGAGTATTTTGATATATTTTATTGATTTTAAATAAGAAAATAGACTTCTTCCACAAAGGCTGTAGAAGCATTAGAGCCACTTGAATGAGACGAATAACCTAAAAGGATTGGCTAACATATGAGTCCGGCTAATTTGAGGTTTGAGAACCTGGTGAAGGATGTGCCTATTAACGAACAGGCCTTTATCCATGAGATGAAGAATACGACTCCCCCTACTCAGACCTATGTAATTGTATTCACGGCTCGTTCGGGCAGCACGTGGCTGACCACAGTTTTGTCGAACACCGAGCAAATGGGGCACCCGGAAGAATATATTAACCCTGATTTTGTTGGAGATGTTGCAAAGTCACTCAATAGCCGGCAGCAGGGCCCATTTCTTGAAATGCTTCAGCGCCGCCGTAAAACGCCTAATGGCGTGTTCGGCATGGAGGTGCGGGAGATGGATGTTGCCTTGTTCGGGGCGGAAAGTTTCTTCCAAATGTTTGGGCCGTCCACGGTGTTCTTCAATCTCTGGCGTGACAATATCGTGGCGCAGGCCGTATCCTTGTACCGTGCCGTCACTACAGGGCGCTTCCATTCAAATGACGGCAAGGAAGGCAGTTCCATGCCCATCTACAGTGCCGAAGGCATTCAAACTTGGATGGAGCATTTGGTGATGTCGGAGAATGCCAATCTTGTCATGCTAAAGCGCGAGAGGCGCCCATTCATCAACCTGCGCTATGAAGACATGGTGAAGGACAAAGCCGGCACCCTCAAATTATTCACTGACGCGGTGGAGCTGGAGTTGCGAAAACGGCCTGCTGTGCAGCCCGAGGCTGAACTCAAAAAGATTGGCGATACGTGGAATAACGAAGCCGAGCAGCAATTCCGGTCCGAGATGGCGGAATGCGTGGCCAAGTTTGAAGCGCGCCGGGCCATTAAATCATATATTATTTCACAATCAAATGGATTGCGGCTGACGCCCGTGTAAAAGCCGCTGGTTGCAGCTGCCAGCTGCCAGCCGCCAGCCGAAGCTGACGGCTGCAACCGTGTTATTTACTTCATCGCCGCCTGCAGATTGGCGTCGATCTTGTCCAGGAAGTCCTGGGTGTTCAGCCAGGGTGCGTCCTTGCTGATCAGGATCGCGAGGTCCTTGGTCATGAAGCCGGATTCCACGGTCTCCACGCACACGCGTTCCAGCGTCTCGGCGAAGGCGGTCACGTCCGGCGTGCCGTCGAACCGGCCGCGATAGATCAGCCCGCGCGTCCAGGCAAAGATCGACGCGATCGGGTTGGTGGAGGTGGTGCGGCCCTTCTGGTATTCGCGGTAATGGCGTGTCACGGTGCCGTGGGCAGCCTCAGATTCCACCGTCTGGCCATCCGGGCTCAGCAGCACGGAGGTCATCAGGCCCAGGCTGCCGAAGCCCTGCGCCACGATGTCGGACTGCACGTCGCCATCGTAGTTCTTGCAGGCCCACACATAGCCGCCGCTCCACTTCAGGGCGCAGGCCACCATGTCGTCGATCAGCCGGTGCTCATAGGTCAGCCCGGCGGCGTCGTACTTGGCCTTGAACTCGGCGTCGAAGATCGTCTGGAACGTATCCTTGAACATGCCGTCATAGGCCTTCAGGATCGTGTTCTTGGTCGACAGGTACACGGGGAACTTGCGCGACAGGCCATAGTTGAAGCTGGCGCGGGCGAAGCCCTCAATGCTGGCGAGGGTGTTGTGCATGGCCATGGCTACGCCGGGGCCCTTGAAGTCATGCACATCCAGTTCCAGCGGCGCGCTGCCGTCTTCCGGCGTGTACACCATCTTCACCTTGCCCGGGCCGGGGATCTTGGTCTCGGTGGCGCGGTACAGATCGCCGTAAGCGTGGCGGCCGATGACGATGGGCTGCGACCAGTGCGGCACCAGGCGGGGCACGTTTTGGCAAATGATCGGCTCGCGGAAGATGGTGCCATCCAGCACGTTGCGAATGGTGCCGTTTGGGCTGCGCCACATCTTCTTGAGCTTGAATTCCTCGACCCGCGCCTCGTCCGGGGTGATGGTGGCGCATTTCACGCCCACACCGTATTTCTTGGTGGCGTAGGCGGCATCCAGCGTCACCTGGTCATCGGTGGCGTCGCGGTGCTCAATGCCCAGATCGTAGTATTTAAGGTCAATGTCGAGGTAGGGCAGGATCAGCTTGTCCTTGATGAAACCCCAGATGATCCGGGTCATCTCGTCGCCATCCATCTCCACGACCGGCGTTTTTACCTTTATTTTTGCCATTTGTAGTCTCTCTCCATGCAAAGGTGCATATCCAATAACACCACCGCCGCGCCGCACAACCCTGCCGCGCCGCACCAGCCGCGCATGGACGGGATGCGTCTGGCAGGGTAGGAGGGGTGCCGAATTAAGATTTCGGAGTAATGACATGAGTGGCCGGATTGCCGCGAAAATCGACTGGGCGAGCGACTGGGACCGGGACGCAGCGCTGACCACGGCCAAATTGCTGCTGGAGATCAAGGCCGTGAATTTCCGGCCGGAGGAGCCCTACACCCTCACATCCGGCTGGAAATCCCCGGTCTATATCGACTGCCGCAAGATCATCTTCTTCCCCCGCGCCCGCGCCAAGATATGCGACCTCGCGGTGGAGAAGATCTCCCGCCATATCGGCTATGAGGCCATCCAGGCCGTGGCTGGTGGCGAGACGGCGGGCATTCCCTTCGCCGCCTGGATCGCTGAGCGCATGTCCGCGCCCATGGCCTATATCCGCAAGCAGCCAAAAGGCTTCGGCCGTAATGCGCTGATCGAGGGTGACGTGCCGGAGGGCATGAACACGCTGCTGGTGGAGGACCTGACCACCGATGGCGGCTCGAAAATCCAGTTCGCGAAAGCGCTGCGCGACGCCGGGGCCATCTGCGACCATACCTTCGTGGTGTTTTATTACGGCGTGTTCCCCGGCAGCTTCGAGACGCTGGCGAGCATGAACATCTCGCTGCACCACCTCTGCACTTGGTGGGACGTGCTGGAAGCCGCCAAGAGCCAGCCTTATTTCTCAGACGCCGCGCTCTCCGGCGTGCGCAAGTTCCTGGAGAACCCGATGGCTTGGTCCGCTGCCCATGGCGGCGTGGGCTCGGCGGAAGAGGCACTAGCCCACAAGCTTGGGAAAGCTGCAAAATAAGCAGGCTATACGAAGATCTTAAAGCACTGCTCGGCTCCGGCGCGGTTCTCACCGCGCCGGAAGACCGCGCTGCTTACGAGCAAGATTGGCGTGGCTTGGTGCGGAACCCGGCCTTGGCGGTGGTACTGCCGAAAACAACCATAGAAGTTGCTGAAATTGTAAAATTATGTGTCGTTCATGGGGCGAAAATCGTACCTCAGGGCGGCAATACCGGGCTGGTGGCGGGGGCTGTGCCCATCGCTGGACCGCCGCAGATCATTCTCTCCCTCAGCCGCATGCACAACGTGCGCGAGCTGGACCCGGTGGGTGACACCATCACCGTGGAAGCCGGAATGACCCTGCTGGCGGTGCAGGAAGCGGCGGCGGCGGCGGGCAAATTTTTTCCCGTCAGCTTGGGTGCTGAAGGCTCGGCCCGCATTGGCGGCGTCATCTCCACCAATGCGGGCGGGTTGCAGGTGTTGTCCTACGGCTCCATGCGCGCCCAGGTGCTGGGGTTGGAGGTAGTGCTTGCCGATGGCCGCATCTGGAACGGCCTGCGCGCCTTGCGCAAGGACAATACCGGCTACGATCTGAAGCAGTTATTCATTGGCGCCGAGGGCACGCTGGGCATCGTCACCGCCGCCTGCCTGCGTCTGCACCCCGCCATACCGGCACGGGCCAGCGCGCTGGTGGGCTGCGCCTCGGTGGCTGGGGCTATGGCCTTGTTCCAGGCAGCCCGCGCCGCCGCCGGGCCGGGGCTGACGCTGTGCGAATACATGTCGCGCGCTGCCTTTACCCTTGGTGCCAAGGGCCGCCTGCCATTCCAGGCCGCCGCCTACGTGCTGCTGGAAATTTCGGCGCCCGATGCCGAGCAGGCCCTGGAGGCCGTGCTGGCCCAGGCGCTGGCGTCGGGCATCGCCTCCGATGCCGTGCTCGCCCAGTCCGGGCGCGAGCGGCAGGAGTTCCTGGCGATACGCGAAGGCATCTCAGAGGCTGAACTGCATGAGGGCGGGGCGGTGAAGCACGACATCTCCGTCAGCTTGAGCAAAATTCCGGACATGGTGGCGGCGGTGGAGCGGCTGGTGGCGGAGAAATACCCAGATTGCCGCCCCAACATCTTTGGCCACATGGGTGATGGTAATCTGCATATTAACATTCGCCCGCCGGCGGGGCAGAGCATGGCCGATCTCGGCCCCCGCAAGGCAGCCATCACCAACGATGTTGAAGCCCTGGCGGTCGCTCTCGGCGGCAGCTTTTCGGCTGAGCACGGCATAGGTCAGCTCCGCCTGCCAGGCATGATGGCGCATAAACAGGTCGTGGAGCTTGACCTAATGCGCGCCATCAAGCACGCTCTGGACCCGTCAGGATTGTTCAACCCGGGTAAGACCGTGCCATGACCGCATTACCAAAGCTCGAAGATTTCCCCGCCCAGACCCACGACAAGCTGCGCTACGGCGACACCGACCGCCAAGGCCATGTGAACAACGCCGTGTTTGCCACCTTTCTGGAAACCGGGCGCGTGGCGCTGCTGGACGGCACCGACATTCTGCGCCGCCATCCGGATGTGCATTTCGTTATCGCCCGGCTGGTGCTGGACTACCGGGCCGAGATTTTTTGGCCCGGCACGGTGGAGATCGGCACGGGGGTGAAGAGCATCGGCAACAGCTCCACCACCTTCGTCCAGGCCCTGTTTCAGAATGGTAAATGCGTGGCCACGGCGGAGACCGTGCTGGTGCAAGTAAGTAGACAGACCGGTCAGTCTACCCCAATGACAGCGGAGACCAAGAACTTCCTCAAGGGCTTTTTGCAGCCCGCTTAAACATGCGCCGGTGCGGGATGCCCGCATCCATGAACACATCCCCCTCCGCCGCGTAGCCCAGCCGCTCATAGAAGGGCAGGGCGTGCGTCTGCCCGTCCAGCATGAAGTCTGCACCAGGAAACGCCGCCTCCACCCCGCGCATAAGCGCCGCGCCGATGCCGAATTTGCGGTGTGTCGCCAGCACCGCCACGCGGGTGATTTTAATGAGGTGCGGCGCTTTCACCAGCGCCCGTGCCGTGCCAGCTGGGGCATCGTCCCATAACGCCAGAAAATGCGCGGCGGTTGGCTCGAATTCGTCGGGCTCTTCCGCCGGGGGTACGTTCTGCTCGTCCACGAATACCGCCATGCGGATGGCGAGGCAGGCGCTGAAATCCGCATCGCCGAACCTAGCCTGGCGGATATGCAACGGCATTAAATGCTGACG
>JAQUAC010000289.1 GCA_028687415.1 Acidocella sp.
CAAAGCGAGGCAGGCAATACGCAGCATCCCGCCGCGCGCGCGGGCGCGGTGCAGATCCTGCGCATCCTCGGCGGGCAGGCGCACGGCCCCGGGAAAATAAGGCAGCACGCCGAAACCCCGCCACCCCGTGCGCGCCGCGATCAGCGCGTAGCCGTCATCGAACAAGCGCGGATCGCCACGGAATTTGTTGATGATGAAGCCTTGCACCATGGCCGCATCCGCCGGGTCCAGCACCACCTGGGTGCCGACCATCTGCGCAATCACCCCGCCCCGGTCTATATCCCCCGCCAGCACCACCGGCACATTGGCGGCGCGGGCAAAGCCCATATTGGCGATATCCCCGGCGCGCAGATTCACCTCAGCCGGGCTGCCAGCGCCTTCCACAATCACCAGATCATACCCCGCCTTCAACCGCTCAAAACTTTCCAGCACACGCGGCATCAGGCTCGGCTTCAGCTTGGCGTAGTCACGCGCGCGCAGCGTGGTCAGGCGCTGGCCCTGCACAATAATCTGCGCCCCGGTCTCGGCCTCGGGCTTCAGCAGCACCGGGTTCATATCCACCACCGGCGCCAACCCGCACGCTAGGGCCTGCAACGCCTGGGCACGCCCAATCTCACCGCCATCCGCCGTCACCGCCGCGTTGTTGGACATATTTTGCGGCTTGAACGGCGCCACACTCAGCCCACGCCGCAGCGCCGCCCGGCACAGCCCCGCCACCAACAGCGATTTACCAACATTCGAGCCCGTGCCCTGGATCATTAGCGCGGGCATTAAAACTCCACCCCCGGCTGCGCCTTAACCCCCGCGCGGAACGGATGCTTCACCTGCGTCATCTCGGTCACCAGATCCGCCGCCTCAATCAGCTCCGGCGCGGCGTTGCGCCCGGTGAGCACCACATGCGTCAACGGCGGTTTTTCATCGCGCAGAAATTCCAGCACCTCGGCCAGCTCCAAATACCCGTACCGCAGCGCGATGTTGATCTCATCCAGCAGCACCAGCCGCAGGGTCTCATCGCGGATCAGCCCCTTGGCCCTCTCCCACCCGGCACGCGCGGCGGCGATGTCACGCTCCTTGTCCTGCGTCTCCCAGGTGAAGCCCTCGCCCATGGCGTAGAACTGGCACAGCCCGGAGAAATGCTCCGTCAGCAGGCGGCGCTCGCCCGTATCCCACCCGCCTTTGATGAACTGCACCACCGCGCAGGGCATGTTGTGGGCAATACAGCGCAGCACCATGCCAAAGGCCGCGGAGGATTTCCCCTTGCCCGCCCCAGTATGCACAATCACCAGCCCCTTCTCCCCGGTCTTGCCCGCCATCATCTTGTCCCGCGCGGCTTTTATCCGCGCCATCTTGGCGGCATGGGCGGCGGCGTCCTCCGGGGGCAGGGGCATGGTTTCATCCTCAGCAATGCTGCTTGACAATCACTCCCGCATGCGGCCTGTCATACAGCCGTGCTGGTGCCTGGGCTTATGTCAGGCCAAAAGGGAATACGATAGGGGCTCCCACCCCGAGGCGTAGCCGCCCCCGCGACCGTAACCGGAGAGGTCCTCCATCGCCACTGGCAGCAGCCGGGAAGGCGGATGACCGCAGGGCCCAACCGGGCTCCTATCCGCAAGCCGGGAGACCTGCCAGCCGAGGATTGTAACGGGCGGACGGGGTGTGCCGCAGCCGGATAAAGGGAGTCGCCTGCCCAAGGCAGCCCCCCGGTTTCGTGCGCCCCGCCCGCCGCCGACTGAAGGAATGCCTATGGGCGCGACGCTGCATGTCTGCATCACCTGCCGGGCCGGCATGGTACCGGAGGAAGGCCAGCCCTGCCCTGGCGCGCGGCTGCACGCGGCGCTGAGCCAGGAGCCTCTGCCCGCAAGCGTGCGCATCCGCCCGGTGGAGTGCCTCTCCGCCTGCGGCAAAGGCCCGGCCATTGCCCTCTCCAGCCCCGGAGGCTGGTCCTATATCCACGGCCCCATGCAGCCGGAGGATGCCGCCGCCATTCTCGCCTTTGCCGCCGCCTACGCCGCCGCGCCCGATGGCATCGTGCCCTGGCGTGAGCGCCCGGCTTTGTTCCGCAAACACGTAATTGCCCGCCTTCCCCCTCAGGAACTCCCCGAATGACCAATCTCGCCAAAATCCCCGTCACCATCGTCACCGGCTTTCTCGGCGCGGGCAAAACCACGCTGATCCGCCATTTGCTGCGCAACCCGGGCGGACGGCGCCTCGCCGTGCTGGTGAACGAGTTCGGCACCGTGGGCGTGGATGGCGACATCCTTCGCGGCTGCGCGGACGAAAACTGCCCCGAGGACGCCATCCTGGAGCTGGCCAATGGCTGCATCTGTTGCACCGTGGCCGATGAATTCATCCCCACCATGGAGCGCCTGCTGGCCCTGCCCAACAAGCCGGACCATATCCTCATCGAGACCTCTGGCCTCGCTTTGCCCAAGCCGCTGCTGAAAGCGTTCGACTGGCCCGCCATCCGCTCACGCGTGACAGTGGATGGCGTCATCGCCCTGGCCGATGCCGAGGCCGTGGCCGATGGCCGCTTTGCCCCGCTACCCGCCGAGGCCGCCACCCCCACCGAGCACGAAACCCCGCTCTCCGAGGTGTTTGAGGACCAGATGGCCTGCGCCGACCTCATTCTGCTCAGCAAGGCGGATCTCGCCGGGGCGGCAGGGCTGGCAGCAGCGCGCGCGGTCATCGCCGCCGAGCTGCCCCGCCCGGTGCCCATGCTGCCGCTAACGGAAGGGAGCATCGACCCCGCCGTGCTGCTGGGGCTGGGTGCGGCGGCGGAGGCCGACCTCGCCCAACGCCCCTCGCACCACGATGCCGAGGACGGGCACGAGCATAACGACTTCGCCACGCTGGTGGTGGAGCTGCCCGAGCAAGCCACGCCAGAGCCCCTGCTCGCCGCCATCGAACACCTGGCGCGCGAGCGGAACGTCCTGCGTGTGAAGGGGCATATCGCCATCACGGGCAAACCCATGCGCCTGCTGGTGCAGGCCGTGGGGGCGCGCGTGCGCTCCCAGTACGACCGCCCCTGGGGCGTGCAACCCCGCCAATCCCAGCTCGTGGTAATCGCCGAGACCGGGGATATCGACGAGGCGGTGATCCGCGTCGCTCTGGGCGGCTGATCCCACCCCATGCACATTGTCTTCCGCGAGAGCCACGGACTGGAAGAGACCGAAACCCCCTTCGACCCCGGCCAGGACCCGGCGGATCTTGTGGTGCTTTCGTTCTCGGACAGCGATCTCGGCGCCTTCGCGGCAGGCTGGCATCAGGCGCGGACGGCAGGGCGGGCGCTGCCCCCCTTGCGCCTCGCCAATCTCGCGGCACTGCGCCATCCAGTCTCGGTGGACAATTACGCCGAGACCACATTGCGTGGCACCAAGGCGGTTCTGGTGCGGCTGATCGGCGGCGAGGGCTACTGGGCTTACGGCCTCACCACCTTGCAAACCCTGGCGCGCGAGCGCGGCCTGCACCTCGCCATTCTGCCCGGTGATGGCAGGCCGGACCCGGCGCTGGATGCACTCTCCACCCTGCCCGTCCCCGTGCTGCGCGAGCTGGCCCGGCTCTGCGAGATGGGCGGGGCGGCAGCGGCCGAAACCGCC
>JAQUAC010000290.1 GCA_028687415.1 Acidocella sp.
CCCGTAAAGAGACGGCGGAGATGCCGTTCGCCACGCTGCGCCGCAATCTGGCCAAAGCGGTGGACGAGGCGCTGGCATGAGCCCGGCGGCCTACATGCTTTCCGGCGCTGTGCGCGTTTATGAGCTGACATTGCGCCCGGTTATCGGTGCTAATTGCCGGTTCTACCCCTC
Organism: Acidocella sp.; assembly: GCA_028687415.1. Taxonomy (GTDB): domain Bacteria; phylum Pseudomonadota; class Alphaproteobacteria; order Acetobacterales; family Acetobacteraceae; genus Acidocella. Next base: position 172 of record JAQUAC010000290.1, read on the forward strand.
TTGCAGTGCCTATGCGCGTGAGGCGATCTGCACCCATGGCGCCGTGCACGGTAGCGTGCTCGCCGCCAAGCGGATTCTGCGCTGCCATCCCTGGCACCCGGGCGGTTACGACCCGGTCCCCAACTTCAAGGATTCCTGACCCCTCATGGACCAGAAGCGTCTGCTGCTCGCCCTGACCGTTTCCTTCGGCATATTGCTGGTGTTCACCATCGTGCAGGAGAAATTCTTCCCGCACCCGGTTCAGCCCCCGGCGCAGACAGCGCAGCTGGCCGCCAGCGCGCCGGAGCAGCAGGCTGCCGCCGGCGCCCCCGGCACGGCGAAGGATGCGCCCGCCGCCGGGCCGCGCTTGGCGGTGGACGCCCCGCTGATGCAGGGCAGCATCGGCCTGACCGGCGCCGTATTCGATGATGTGGTGCTGAAAAGCTATCATGAGACGACCGCGCCGGATTCGCCGCTGGTGCAGATCATGGGCCGCCGCAATAGCGAGAAGCCGACCTATGTGCAGTTTGGCTGGAGCGCTCCCGCGGGCGTACCCGTGCCGGGCGATTCCACGGTGTGGAGCGCCAGCGCCGCGAAACTCACTCCGCAGAGCCCCGTCACCCTTTCCTGGGACAACGGTCATGGCCTGACCTTCCAACTGCTGGTCTCGGTAGATGCACAATACATGTTCACAGTCACGCAGAACGTGGTGAACCATGGCGCGGCGGCGGTGCAGGTTTACCCATGGTCCCGTGTGGTGCGCGACTATAAGCCCAAGGAAGAGAGCAGCTGGGTGCTGTTCGACGGCCCGCTGGGCGTATTCAACGGCACACTGAAGCAGGAGAGCTACGGCACTCTGAAATCCGATGGCGCGAAAGCCCCGGGCGGCGTGGCGTATTCCGAGACCGCCCCTGGCGGCTGGGTTGGCGTGACCGACAAATACTGGCTCGCCGCCGTGGCGCCGGACCAGAAAGCCAGCATGACCGGCTCCATGAGCTACGGCACGGTGAGAGACGGTGACGGCAGCGCTTACCAAACCTCGTTCATCACCGCGGCACCGCTGAGCGTGCCGCCAGGCGGCAGCGCGGGCTTCACCAGCCATGTCTTCACCGGCGCCAAGGTGGTGAAGATTCTGGACGGCTACCAGCGCCAGTACGGCATCACGAATTTCTATAAGGCGGTGGATTTCGGCCATCTCTACATCATCACCAAGCCGATCTTCTTCTGCCTGGATTGGCTGAACTCCCTGCTTGGCAATTTCGGCCTGGCGATCATAGTGTTCACCGTGGGCGTGAAGCTCGTATTCTTCCCGCTGGCCAGCTACTCCTATCGCTCAATGGGCAAGATGAAGCTGGTGCAGCCGAAGATCAAAGCCCTGCGCGAGCAGTACAAGGACGACAACGTCAAGCTCCAGCAGGAGACGATGGCGCTGTACAAGGCGGAAAAGATCAACCCCGCCTCGGGCTGCTTGCCGATGCTGCTGCAAATTCCGGTGTTCTTCTCGCTATACAAGGTCATCTTCATTACCATCGAAATGCGCCAGGCGCCGTTCTATGGCTGGATCAAGGACCTCTCGGCGCCTGACCCGACGAATCTGTTTAACCTGTTCGGGCTCATTCCTTTCGACCCGACCACGCTGAGTCCGATGCTGCATATCGGCGGGCTGCCGCTGATCATGGGCTTCACCATGTTCCTGCAGCAGAAGTTGAACCCGGCCCCGGCTGACCCGGCCCAGGCCCGCATGTTCCAGTTCATGCCGATCATCTTCACCTTCATGCTGGCGCGTTCGCCGGCCGGGCTCGTGCTGTACTGGGCCTGGAACAACATTCTTTCCGTGGGACAACAATGGCTGATCATGCGCCAAGCGACGAACCCGTCGAAGACGGCTCCGGCGAAGGCCTGAATTTCGGCACGGGGGAGGCTTCCCCCGCGCTGATCGAGGCTGGCCGAAAACTTTTCGCCTCACCGTGCGAGTTCTTCTATGCCGCGCAGGCTCTGGACCATCTGCCGGAGCCGCGCGGGACTGAGGTTGCTCTCGCCGGACGGTCTAATGTCGGTAAATCCTCGCTCATTAACGCGGTTACCGGGCGCAAGGCGCTGGCGCGCGTGTCGCACCAGCCTGGGCGCACGCGTCAGCTTAACTTCTTTGAATGCCAAGCCGGCCCGATCGTGCTGGTGGACATGCCGGGCTACGGCTATGCCGAGGCGCCAAAAGATGTGAAGCGCGACTGGCAGGGGCTGATGCTGGACTATTTGCGCGGCCGCACGAATCTGCGCCGCGTGTTCCTGCTGCTGGACGCACGGGTGGAGATCAAAACCTCCGACCTGACGGTGATGGAGCTGCTGGACCAGTCCGCGGTCTCTTTCCAGATCGTGCTGACCAAGGCCGATTCGGTGAAGCCCAACGCCCTCAAGGCGAAGCAGGACGAAGTGCTCGCTTTAGCGGCCAAGCACCCGGCGGCACTGCCCCATGTCATTACCACCTCCAGCGCGGCCGGGCTGGGCATAGACGAGCTGCGCGCGCGTATCGCGGAATTTCTCTAAGGGAGCACGACAAAGGTGAACACTGAGGCCATGAGCACAGCAGCGAAGGAAGCGCATATCGTAGCCAAGGCGCTGCCGTTTCTACGCCGCTATGCCGGCGCCACCATCGTGGTGAAATATGGCGGGCATGCGATGGAAGGCAACCTTGCCAATGAGTTCGGCAAGGATATCGCGCTGCTCAAGCAGGTTGGCATCAACCCCGTGGTGGTGCATGGCGGCGGGCCGCAGATCAACGCCATGCTCAAGCGGCTGGATATCAAGTCTGAATTCATCAATGGCCTGCGCGTGACAGACGCCGCCATGGTCGAGGTCGTGGAGATGGTCCTGGCCGGTTCGGTGAACAAGCAGGTGGCCGGGCTGATCAACCGTGCGGGCGCGTTGGCCGTGGGTATTTCCGGCAAGGATGGCGGGCTGATCCGCGCCCGCAAGCTGCGCCGCACGGTGAAGGACCCGGATTCGAGCATCGAGAGCGTGCTGGATCTCGGCTATGTGGGCGAGCCGGTATTCATCGACACCCGCGTCATCAACGCGCTCACCGGCGCCGGGCTGATCCCTGTTATCGCCCCCGTGGGCAGCGGCGAGGATGGCGAGACCTATAACATCAACGCCGATACCGCTGCCGGCGCCATCGCCGGGGCGCTGAACGCGCAACGCCTGCTGATGCTGACCGATGTGCCTGGTGTGCTGGACAAGAACAAGAATCTGCTTAGCGACCTGACCATGGCCCAGGTGCACGATCTGATTGCTGACGGCACCATCTCCGGCGGCATGATCCCGAAAGTGGAGACCTGCATGGAGGCGGTGACGCAAGGGGTGAAGGGGGCCAGAATTCTCGACGGCACCGTGCGGCACGCGTTGCTGCTGGAGCTGTTCACCGAGGGCGGCATCGGCACGATGAT
>JAQUAC010000291.1 GCA_028687415.1 Acidocella sp.
GGGGATCGTCGAGGACGATAATATCCGCGCCCTTACCCATTACGCGCCCGCCTACGGAACCGCATAGCCGATAGCCAGTCTTGTCCGTCTCCAGCAGCACCACATTGTCGGTCGACAGCTTGAATTTGTCGCCCCACCGGTCCTGAAACCATTTGCTATTCACCAACTCGCGCGTGCGCTTGCTGTCGCGCAGCGAGAGGCTGAAATCATAGGAAATGAACATCATGCGGGCCGCAGGATTGTGCATCCACACATAGGCCGGGAACATCACCGCCAGGATGGTCGATTTCATGTGGCGCGGTGGGACGGCCATGGCCAGCCGCAAATTCTTGCCCTGCTGGATCAATTCAAGCTGGGCGCAGATCTCATCGATGTGCCAGTTCGGCGAAAAGACGGCCACTGGCTCGATGACGTGCCAGGCCAATTCAACAAAGGCGCGCAAGCCGCCGCGGCGCACCAGCTCGCGGTCGATTTCAATGAGAGCTTGCTCAGTGGCAAGCCAGGAAAGTGATTGGGGGTCTAGGTCAGCACCATCAGGCATCCCTTTGATTTAATGGATTCTGGTCGCCGCAGGGCATATCCGCACAAGAGTACACACGCCCTTTAATGCCTCTGGGTCGACCAGAAATGATGGGTTCGGGCAGAAGATTTTTGGAAAACTCCGGAACCGTGGCCCGAACCCCGCACCCAGTTGCCCGGATGCGATCTCGAAAAAATTGGAGGGGCATCTCCCCGTTGGAGAACAACCTTCTCTTGGCCCCTCCCAACCCGCTCGCGCAGGCTGAATTTTGAAACTGGCATTATATTATTGGGCTTCGCTAACATTGTGGCCAGCTCCACCGCCCTCGCGGGCGGAAATTCGGTGTGGCATATCAAGCCTGGTTAGCACTGCTATAATGGCCACACCCCGACTTTCGTCGGATTCTTATTCGGCAGCGAGCGCTGGCGCTTCGTCCTCTCCGGTCGAACGCCCCGTCGCACGGCGCCACGCCTGCCAAAGCTGCTTGAGAAGGCGCTTCTCGATGTATCGCAACGCACGCTTATGGGCGAGAACCGGGTACGGCACCGGGTCGGCGCGGCCCGTCAGCTCGTATTCCTTACGGCTCAGATAGAGCTCATACAGGCCGGGCGATTTCCGCCGCAGCAGATTACCGCCAATCACATACATCTCGGCGCGGCGTTGCGGGCGGTAGCCGTGCTTCTCCGCCAATTCGGGATTGTTGGCTACCTTGCGCTGGCGCTCACCGTCGATCACCGCCAGCCCCATGCGCTTCCAAAGTTTGGCCGGGTTGTCGTATTTGCCGATATCGCCGGCCTCGCCGATCACCGCGGCCAGGCTGGCCAACCCAAAACCTTTGACCCCCAGCACCCAATCGTAAACCGGCAAACGCTGAACCAGAAAAAGCTGCTCTGCTTCCACTTGCTTCTTCAGGGTTTTCAGGAGGCCGCCCGCCGTATAAAGGCGGTGCCGCAGGTTTTTCACCAAAGCGATATCTTCGGCCGACTCTTCTGGCATTTTCCCCTGGGGGATCGGAATGCCATCGCGCACATAACGCGCATGCGCCACCCATTTTTGGTCGGCCTTGACGCGCCGCGTCATATCGCCCTCCGCGCGCTGGAGAGCGCGATGCTCGCGATGCAGGCTGATCAGACCGTCGATCACGGTGGGCAGATCCATTTCCGCGACGCGCGCCTTCATCGCTTTGCGCTCGGCTGCGCTCAGCCGCTTGACGCTATTCAGATCAACAGGATCGAAGGCGATATCTTCTTCGGGGCCGGCACCTGCTTCAAGGAGATCAGCGGACGATTGGCCAGCCCCGCCGCCGGACAGGGCGGAAGGTTCGGTATCGGCAATGTTGGCGTGGATAACGTCCGCCTGCTGGCCGATACCGCCCCCCTTCCGACGCACTGCCTTTACGGGGCGCTCTGCCTGTGGGGCATCGGAAAGGGGGGAATTCTGCGCGGCATCCAGGCAGTGGATGTCAACATCGTTATGGCCGCGCACCGCCTTGGCGCGAGGGCGCCGGGGCGGAAGGGGTTTGGCGCTGGCAAATATAGTCTGGGAAACAAAAGCTCTCTGGCCAGCGCCATCCGGCTCAAGGCCGGAATTTGAATCATCTTGAAGGGTCATAGAAAGCTCCTGGGGTTGAGGAGGTTGGACGGCGGCAGTGTCGCTTGGGTCGGCATACAATCCTTGGCCGCCGGCAGCCGGCCCATGCCGGATTGATGTGGGATACAGTCGTGGTTTGGTTATCTACCCGTTTTTGGTATCCCACTCGGCTTGCGCCGAATCTTGTTGCGGTCATCGGTAATATGGAGAGCAAAGCCGAGGGGGACCGCAACCCGGCCGGGGCCGGAAATTTGCTATGCGACTCTGCGCATCTGGAGAGCAAAACTATCTTGGTCGCATAGCCCCGCATTTCTGCGGGATATTCTCTCTCGGCACGATTGCTTTGGTTAGCAGGGATAACGTGGCCGAGAGTCCGGACTAAGGCCGGAAATTTGCCGCGCGGCGCGCCGGTGGTGGGAAGCAATCGTCCGCAGGCCGCGCGGCCCTGGTTCACACCAGGAGTCATGTTGGCACACCCGCCAGGATGCGCCCAAGTTCTGCCTCCGCGATCACCGCGCGCACGGGGCCATTGCGCTTGGAGGCTGCCAAAATTCCAGAAATCTGCCGGTAGGCCGCGCCGCGCCGGGCATGAGCGTCACGGTGGGAATCATGGAATGCGGCCGCCGCCTCCAAATCAAGCGCCGTCGCATCCCCGAGCAAAACCCCGGAATTAGGGAGCGGCCAATCATAAAACGAGGCGCGTACCGTCATCGCCCGGGCGAAAGAGCGCGGCGCAGCCTGCGATGAATTCCACTCCGCGCGGCGCTGCTTCAGCATATCCCGGCGCACCTGCACGCGCAGGTCGCCGATCAATTGGCGCAGGCCCAGGCGCATCGCCTGCTCAGCCAAAACCGGGTCGGACCTCAACTCGGCCAGCGCCGCTTCTTCCGCCGCCTCGGCCGTGTCAACGCCGGTGGCAACCGCCTGCACCATGCCACGCAGGCTTTCGCGGGCGTCGTCGCGGCGCGGTGCAAAGAACGGCGTTTGGCTATTTTCCTGCTCTCGCATCACGCCACCTTCTTGCATTGAGACACCAAATCAAGCTCCAGCAGCCCCGGATAGTTATCGCTGGAGCGGAACTTGATCAGCGAAGCCATGCGCAGCACGATCTCGTCGGGCAACTCATCCTTGATGGTCGAATAGCGGCCGAACACGTCCCACAACCGCTTGGCGGCGATATGCGGGGCGTTGATGATCTGCTCGAAAAACAGGCTGGCGCAGTTTTTGTCGCCTGCGACGGTGCGGATGGTCGCGATCGCGCGCGGCCGCTCCAAAATATTCAGGCGCTCCATGCGCTTCACGATCACTTTTTTCGGACCATTCAGCTTGATCCCACTCAAATCGGTGAGCAGTTTCACCTGGGAAAGCGCTTGCTGATGAAAATCGCGATCGAGCCAAAGAATGCGGAAATCCAGCCCGGCGGGCGGCCGGTGGCGCTGGGGGTCGCGCAACTTCATCGCCCGGCCAGAAAAAA
>JAQUAC010000292.1 GCA_028687415.1 Acidocella sp.
CTGTGGCTGGTGCTGCTCCGCCCGGCGCTGGCCGTGCAGGCACAGGTGGTGGATGCCGCGACCGGCAGCGGCATCCCCGATGCGACTGTTGTCGTGACTGGGCAGGCGCTACACACGGATGCCACAGGCCTCGTGCAGTTGCAGGCGGAGGGCGGCACAATATTCGTGCGCGCGCCCGGCTACCGCGCCGGGAGCTTCGACCTCACCGCCCTGCCGCCCGGTGACCGGCTGGCCCTGACTCCCTTCACGCCCCAGGCGCTTTACCTCAGCGTCTACGGCGCCGGGTCCAGCATCCTGCTGGGCAACGCGCTGGCGCTGGCGCAGGGTGGCACGATCAACGCCCTGGTGGTGGATGTCAAAGGCGATAGCGGCATCGTGCCCTACCCCAGCGCGGTGCCGTTGGCGCAGCAGGACGGCGCGCGGCGGATGACGAGTATCCCGGATCTCGCGGCCTTCGTGCGGAAGCTGCACGCCAAGGGCATCTACGCTATCGCCCGCATCGTCACTTTCAAGGATAACCCGCTCGCCACCTACCGGCCGGACCTCGCCGTGCATCAGGAGAGCGGCGCGCTGTTCCGCGACCGGGAGAACATGGCTTGGACGGACCCGTTCCAGCCCGAGGTGCGGGATTACGACATCGCCATCGCCGTGGAGGCCGCGCGTGCCGGGTTCGATGAAATCCAGTTTGACTATCTGCGCTTCCCCGACGCCTCACAGAGATTGCAATTCGCCGACCCGGTTTCGGCGACGACGCGGGTGGCGGCAATCGCGGAATTCCTGGCTCAGGCGCGGCGGCAATTGTTGCCATATAACGTCTATGTCAGCGCGGATATTTTTGGCTATGTCTGCTGGAACCACGACGATACCGGTATCGGTCAGACGCTCGACGCCATTGAGCCGAATGTGGATTACCTCTCTCCCATGTTGTATCCTTCGGGGTTTAAGTTCGGCATTCCCGGATATGCGAACCCGGTCGGCAATGTCTATCAGATCGTGTACCTCTCCCTGGCCCAGGCGCGGTTGCGCCTGAATGTTTCACCAAAACGGTTCCGCCCATGGCTTCAGGCTTTCAAGGATTATGCTTTCGACCACCGCACTTTCGCGGCGGCGGAGGTGCGGGAGCAGACCAAGGCGGCGGCGGATTTCGGCTCCGATGGGTGGATGTTGTGGAATCCGCGCAACGATTACGAAGACGCCGGCTTGGCTGCGAATGCCGCAAGCAGCTCGCCTGCTTCCTGCTTTTAGCGGTTCTGGCTTTAAGCGGCTGCCAGAGCGCGCGGGTGCCGCATGGCGGTACGGCGGGCAATCCGCTCGCGGGCATTGGCGCCACTGCGCGGGATGAAATCGCGCTGGATGATGTGCCAGGGGCGGTCATTCTTGTCGGGCATGACGGCAAGACCGTCTACCGCGCCGCCTTTGGCACCAGCACCCCCGGAACCCCGTTGCGCCCGGATGCGGTCTTCGATCTTGCCTCGCTGACCAAGGTGGTGGTTACGGCCCCGGCCATCATGCAGTTGCGGGAGGCCGGGCGGCTGCGGCTGGACGATCCGGTGGCGCTGTATTGGCCGGGTTTCGCCCGTAACGGCAAAGGGCGGATCACCATCCGCCAGTTGCTGACCCATACCTCCGGCCTGCGCCCGGACCTTGTTTCCACGAATTGGCAGGGCGAGGCGGGGGCGCTGGCGCAAATCGCGGCGGAGCGGCCCATCGCCACGCCTGGCAGCGCGTTTATCTATAGCGACCTCAATTTCATCGTGCTGGGCGCGCTGGTGGAGCGGCTCAGCGGCGAGAGCCTGCCGCTCTACGCGCAACAACATATCTTCGCGCCGCTGGGCATGGCGGATACCGGCTTCGACCCGCCCCCCGGAGAGGCCGCCCGGCTGGTGCCGACGGATACACAGGCTCCGGGCATCGTGCAGGATCCCACCGCGCGGCGCATGGGCGGTGCCGCCGGGCATGCGGGGTTGTTCTCCACGGCGGACGATCTCGCGCGGTTTTGCCGGATGCTGCTGAATGGCGGCAGTCTGGACGGTGCGCGCATCCTCAGCCCGCAAAGCGTGGCGCTGATGACTGCTCCAGAGGCGCTGCCCGGCGGGGTGATTCGCGGGCTGGGCTGGGACATGGCCTCAACTTACAGCAGTTGGACCGGCGGCGCGTTCAGCCCCGCCAGCTATGGTCATACCGGCTATACCGGCACGGCGCTGTGGATTGACTCTGTCACGAATACGTATCTGATTATTCTCACCAGCCGGCTGTATCCTTATGGCAATGGCGACGCCATGCCGTTGCGCCGGGGCGTGGCGCGGGCGGTGGGGCAGGCGTTTCCCCCGTGAAAGCGGGAGTGCCGGAATCTATATGGAGGACATCATGCGCCGCGTAATGCCGCCGTTTTTGTTGTGCCTTGCTCTCGCCGGGTGCGCCCAAAGGGCGCCCGCGCCATCGGTGGGGTATTTGCCGGCGGATGCGTTTGGCGGCGCCGTGGTGGGGCAGGACCCCGCGACCACCGCCATAGATACCGCGACGATTGCCTTCGCCTATCCGGGAACGATGCAGGGGCATCCCGAGCGGATGGCGCTGGCCATCGCCTCGCTCGACGCCATGGCCGGGCAGTTTTCCGCCGGCGGGCGCTGGATGAGTATGGACTGGATTGTACAGCAGGAGATGCTGGAGGCCCGCGACCGGGTGCGCGCCATACTCGGGATACCGCAGGGCGCGCCGTCTCAGGATGTGATCGACCATCTGGTGGCGGCGTCCCACGCGCTGGACCGGGGTGACCAGACGGGTGCCCTGGCCGCGCTGTCAGGGCCGGTATTCACCAAATCGCCGGAGGAGACGCTGGCGATCCTGGCGCATTTCCCACGCGTGCCGGTTGCCAACCGCGCGACGATGGACGCGACGCAGGATTTTCTTCCGGCGACCAGCGGCGGTAGCAATTCCATGAGGTGAGGTTACGCCGCCAGCGCCACCGTGCGCTGGGCGGTAGTGGCCGCCACGGCCCATAGCGCGAAGCCGCCCAGCGCCAGCCCCATGCCGACCCAGCCGGAGGATTGCCAGCCAAACCCAGCCGCGATCGTTATGCCCGCGAGCCAGGGGCCGAGCGCGTTGGCGACGTTGAAGGCGCTGTGGTTGAGGGCGGCGGCCAGGGTCTGCGCGCCCTCGGCCACGTCCATCAGCCGGGCTTGCAGCGGCGTGCCCAGCCCGCCGCCGCAGCCGATGAGAAACACCGCGGCGCCCATCGACCACAGCGAATGCAGCGCGAACGGGTAGATGGCGAGCGACAGGGCGGCCCAGAGCAGCACCCCGGCGATGGTCGGCATCAGCGCGCGGTCCGCGAACCAGGCGCTGACCAGATTGCCGATGGTGAGGCCCAAGCCGAAAATGCCGAGGATGACCGGCACCGCCTCGGCGGGGGCCTTGGTCACCGTCAGCAGGGTGGAGGCGAGATAGGTATACACCGCGAACATGCCGCCGAAGCCGACGGCGCCGATGCCCAGCGCCAGCCACACTTGTGGCCGGGCCAGTACGCTCAACTCGCGCAACGGGCTGGTGGCGTCGCGTG
>JAQUAC010000293.1 GCA_028687415.1 Acidocella sp.
GGCGCGCTGGGCTCCGCCAGCTCGCGCAGAATCAGCTTGCCCCCCATCTCCGCCAGCGCATCGTGCAAATCCGCCGAGGTATCGTGCCGCCCAATCGGCAGCGCCGCGCGCCGCAGCATCGGGCCGGTATCCAGCCCCGCCTCCATCTGCATGATGGTAATGCCCGTCTCCGCATCCCCGGCGGCAATGGACGCCTGAATCGGCCCCGCCCCGCGCCAGCGCGGCAGCAGGCTGGCGTGAATGTTCAGGCAGCCTCGCTTCGGCGCGTCCAGAAAATCCTGCGGCAAGATCAGCCCGTAAGCCGCCACCACCGCGGCATCCAGATGCAGCCCCCGGAAAACCGCCAGCTCCTCGTCATTACCCCGCAGCCGCTTCGGCGTACGCACCGGCAGCCCCAGCTCGTCAGCCGCCTGATGCACCGGGCATTTCGTCTCCTTCTGCCCGCGCCCCGCCGGCTTGGGCGGCTGCGCGTACACCACCGCTACCTCGTGCCCGGCCGCCACCAACGCCCGCAGCGCCGGCACCGAGAATGCCGGCGAGCCCATGAATGCCAGCCTCATCGTTTAGCCTGCAGATCCTTCTGCGCCTTGGCCAGCTTGCGGAGCAGGATGTTGCGCTTCAGCGCCGAGAGGTAATCCACGAACAGCACGCCGTTCAGATGGTCGATCTCATGCTGCAAACAAGCCGCCAGCAGCCCCTCCGCCTCTATCTCCCTGCGCGCCCCTTCCTCGTCCTGGTAACGCACCCGCACCTGGGCCGGGCGCGTCACCTCGGCATATTGCTCGGGGATGGAGAGGCACCCCTCCTCCTGCACCGCCGTCTCGGCGGAAGCCCCGATAATCTCGGGGTTGATCAGCGCCAGCGGCGCTGGCTCCTTATCCGGCGCCACATCCACGGTGATAACACGCAACAGCCGCCCCACCTGCGGCGCCGCAAGCCCAATGCCCGGCGCCTTATACATGGTGGCGAACATCGAGGGGATAAGTGCCCGCACTTCCTCGGCATCCCCCGGCGTCACGGCGCGCGCCATGCGGCGCAGCAGCGGATCCGGGCAGATGAGAATGGGCAGCAGCGGCGCTGCTATCTGTAAATCTGACATGCGCGTGATGTAATCCCTGCGCGATCCTCCTGCAACGAGGCTCTTGCATCCGGCCTCCATTGTGCCAACATAGGGTTCCGGATGCCTTCGGGGTCCATCAACCTGCTTCGCTCAACATGGGGGAGCCATTAAACTATGACCACACGTGTCTTTACATCGCCGCTTTTTCTGGGCTTCGATCACCTGGAGCAGATGATTGAACGCGCCTCAAAAAACTCGTCAGATGGCTACCCGCCATATAATATCGAGCAACTCAGCCCGATTTCGCTCCGCATTACCCTCGCCGTGGCCGGTTTCACCATGGACGACCTGCAAATTACCCTGGAAGATAACCAGCTGGTAATTCGCGGCCGCCAGACTGACGACGGGCAAGGCCGCGTTTTCCTACACCGGGGCATCGCGGCACGGCAATTCCAGCGTGCATTTGTTATCGCGGAGGGTATAGAAGTGAAGGGTGCATGGCTCGATAACGGCCTGTTGCATGTCGACCTTATCCGTCCCGTGCCGCAGCCGGTGGTAAAAACCATACCGATTACCCGAGGCCAATCCAAAGCCGTCACCCCCACCCGCACAATGGATGGGGAATCCTGAATAATCGTAATTAAGACACATTGTCATTACATGAGTAGACGAGGCTGCCATGGCAGCATGAAAGGATCTACGATGAACATCAAAACCCATGACGGCACGGCCAATTTCGTCCCCGGAACGGTACTCGACATTCATCACATCTCCGCCGCCCAGCTCGGCCAGCTCGGCATGGAGAAGATCGCCTTTGTCAAACCCGTGATGACCGAGAACGGCCCGGCTTTCGCCATCCACGCCGCTGACGGCACGCCAATGGCGATCGCCGACAACGCCCCCCTGGCCGCCGCCGCCATCATCCAGAACGACATGGTGCCCAGCCTGGTGCATTAAAACCGGGTGGTCGCAGGTCGGGTCGCCACGCGGCCCGGCCTGCATACCCCAGCCACCGCCCTTGCCGCCTCCGTGACTTTGCCGTTTAATCAAGGCGGTTGCATGGGGGCGACATTGGGGCTGGCGGCGGTTTTTCCTGATTTCACGGCGCTGCGAACGCAGAATTTCCCCGGTATCGTCTTTCCCAAACCCACCATTATGCTGGCCATGAGCCCGCGCACCGGCAGCACGCATCTCTGCGCCGCCCTGCATCAGGCCGGTCACAGTGCCGAGCCGAATGAAATCTTCAATCCGCGCGGCCCAGCCCTCGTGCTGCGCGACCGCTACCGCGTCACCGGCTTCGCGGATTACATCGCCAGCCTCGCGCGCGCGCCAGATGCCGATTTCATCTTCAAAACCAGTTGGCAGGACGTCGCCCCCTTTGCTCCCGCCTTGCCCGGCATGTTTCCCAACCTGCGCGTGGTCTATATCGAGCGCCGCAACATCGCCGCCCAGGCCGTCTCGCTGTTCCGCGCGCAACGGCGCAATTTCTGGCACCGCCGCCCAGGCCAAGCCGCCCCAGCGCCCGCGGTGGAAGAGCATTTCGACCTCCCGCGCCTCTGCGCCATCGTGGCTGAACTACAGGCGGAGAAGTGCTCGTGGGAGGCCTGGTTCACCGCCCAGGGCATCACGCCCCTGCGCCTGCGTTACGAGGATTTCGAGACGGACGTGAACACCGCCCTGCGCGTCCTCGCCGCCGCCTTCAGCCTGCCCCTGCGCACCAACCTTCCCCCCACCGCCGGGCTGGAGAAACTGGCCGACTCCACCAGCCGGGACTGGGTGCTTCGCTTACAGAAACACCTGTTCAACATGAGCTGAGCCCGCGCCCTAGCCACCCCGAGTACCCGGTGGTAATCCCCCCGCCATGTCGATCGTTCTTGCCCTGCCCAAAGGCCGTATTTTGAAGGAAGCGGGCCCGATGCTCGCCCGCGCCGGGGTCTTCCCCGAAGCTGATTACGCGGACGAATCCTCGCGCCGCCTGCGCTTCCCCACCAACCACCCGGAGCTGGACGTCATCCGCGTCCGCTCCTTCGACATCGCCACCTTTGTCGCCTTCGGCGCGGCGCAGATCGGCATTTGCGGGTCGGACGTGCTGATGGAGTTCGACTACCCGGAGGTCTATGCCCCGCTGGACCTCGGCATCGGCCATTGCCGCATCTCGGTGGCAGAGCCCAAGGACGACGCCGGGCAGACCGACCTCGCCCGCCAATCCTGCATCCGCGTCGCCAGCAAATACCCGAACATGGCAAAGAAGCACTTCGCCGCCAAAGGCATCCAGGCCGAGATCGTGGAGCTGAACGGCTCCATGGAACTCGCCCCCGGCCTCGGCCTCTCCCGTCTCATCGTCGATCTGGTGCAGACCGGCAGCACGCTAAAGGCCAACGGGCTGGTTGAAACCGACGTCATCGCCGAAGTATCGTCCCGCCTCATCGTCAACCGCATCGCGCTGAAGACCCGGCCCGACGAGATCGGCGCCTGGATCGAATCCTTCCGAAAG
>JAQUAC010000294.1 GCA_028687415.1 Acidocella sp.
CAGGCTCGGTAACTTCGTCCAGGTAAGCCGGCTCGCCCTGCTCACGCAGATACTCCACCACGGATTCCACCTCCTGGTCCGAGACGAACGGCCCATGCACGCGGGTAATGCGCCCGCCGCCCTGCATGAACAGCAAATCGCCCTGGCCCAGCAATTGCTCGGCCCCCTGCTCGCCCAGGATGGTGCGGCTGTCGAACTTGGAGATCACCTGGAAGCTGATACGCGTGGGAAAATTGGCCTTGATAGTGCCGGTGATGACATCCACCGAGGGGCGCTGCGTGGCCATGATGACGTGAATGCCGGCGGCGCGGGCCTTCTGTGCCAGACGCTGCACGCAAATCTCGATCTCCTTGCCGGCGGTAATCATCAGATCCGCCATTTCGTCGATGAACACGACGATAAACGGCAGCGGCTCCAGCGCCAGCGGCTGCTCCTCGAACACCGGCTTGCCGGTCTCGGAATCAAAGCCCGTCTGCACCCGGCGGGTGACAACCTCACCGCGCCCCCGCGCCTCGTTCACCCGGTCATTATATCCGGCGATGTTCCGAACCGAGAGCTGGCTCATGGCGCGGTAGCGGCGGTCCATCTCGCGTACCACCCATTTCAGCGCCGCCACGGCCTTCGGCGGCTCCGTCACCACCGGGGTGAGCAGGTGCGGAATGCCGTCATAGACCGAGAGTTCAAGGATTTTCGGGTCAATGAGAATAAGGCGGCACTGCTCGGGCGAGAGCCGGTAGAGCAGGCTGATGATCATGGCGTTCACGCCAACGGATTTGCCCGAGCCGGTGGTGCCGGCAATGAGCAGATGCGGCATACGGGCGAGGTCCGTCACCACCGGCGCGCCGGAGATGTCCTTGCCCAGCGCCAAAGAGAGCGCGCCGTGCTGTTCGTTCCAGCTCTCAGCCCCCAGCAACTCGGAGAGGTACACAGTCTCGCGCTTGGCGTTCGGCACCTCAATGCCGATGACATTGCGCCCCGCCACTACGGCAATACGCACGGCGATGACGGAGAGGGAGCGGGCGATATCTTCCGCCAGCCCCACCACGCGGGCGGAACGGATGCCGGGGGCGGGTTCCAGCTCATACAGCGTCACCACCGGGCCAGGGCGGATTTCCACGATCTTGCCCTGCACGCCGTAATCCTGGAGCACGGTCTCCAGCAGGCGGGCGTTGTTTTGCAGCGCTTCCTCGCTGGGGCCGGTATCGGCGCGTTGCGGAGCCGGGCGCAGCAGGCTGAGCGAGGGCGGCACCCAGCCGACTTCCTGCAACGGCAGGCGCTCCTGCCGTATCGCCTGCTTCGCCGGGATAACTGGTTTCACCGTTGGCCTCTCCGCCCGCGGGGGCTGCGCCACGGGGGCGAACGGCATGGCCACGTCGTCATCATCATCCTCCGGCTGGGCCGGCATTGGCACCCAGCTGCGGCCAGGGGCAGCGGGGGGCTGCGGGTCGGCGGCGGTTTGCAGCATCGGCGTGATCCAGGAGGACAGCGCCTCCGCCCCGCGCCGCCCCTGCTGCACCGAGGCCACCGCCGCCCACGCCGCGCGCTGCCCGCCATTGCGCCACTCGCTGGGCGTAAAGCCCAGAGCGAAGCCGAAGCACACCAGCGCGACGCCGAGCGTGATGAGCATGACCACCCCTGCCCCGGCGCGCCCGAGCATGGAGCTGCCCGCATGCGTGACCAGACCGGCAAGGATGTTACCGGCGGCGCCGCCAATACCGGCAGGCACCGGCCAGGAGAGGCCGGGACCGGGGATGATGGCCAACCCCATGGCCAGCGCCGCCGCGACCAGCGGCATGGAGAGCCCCCCGAGCACGATACGCATTTTCAGATGCCCGACAGCTCCGCGCGCCCCCAGCCTGTAGCCCCAGGCGAGCAGGACAAGCGGGGGGATGAACCCAGCCACACCGAAACCCTGCAACAGCAGGTCGGATAACGTCGCCCCAGGAGAACCGGCAAAATTCCGTATCGGCGCGGTGGACGCCGTGTCGAAAGATGGATCGCCTGGATTATAGGAAATCAAAGCCAGCAAAATAGTGAGCGCCACCAGGGCGCAGAGAATGGCTACGAACTCACTTATCCGCCGCCGCAGCTGCGCCCGCAGGGAAGAAGAGATGAAACGCCGCGCTTCCAGATTGACCGCCATGCCCGCATTCATACGCGGCAAGGGCTGATTTTCAAAGTTTATTTGCAGTTATCAAAGGGCGTCGAGGGCCGCGATTCCGTCGGCATCGGTGGCGATGGCCACCCCCTCCAGCACCGCTACCGGGCGCAGCGCCAGCACGCTGCCGATGCATAGCCCCTCGCCGGCTTTCAGGTCGCCCAGGCTGAGCCGTGCCTCCCGCACCAGCCCGGAGTCGAGCAGCCGGGCACGGCGGATGCCGGGCAGTACGCCCTCGGCCAGAGGCGGGGTCAGCCAGTCGCCGCCCAGCTTGAGGAACACATTGCCCGCACTGGCCTCAGCCACCCGCCCGGCATGGTTGAGCAGAATCGCGTCATCGGCCCCGCGCTCCGCAGCCTCGATCCGCGCCAGGATGCTGGGCAGGTAGTTCAGGGATTTTACACCGCTCAGGGGCGAGTGCTCGTCCCGCCGCACGGTTGCAATAATGACCGAGAGCGGCAAGCCTGACGGCAGTGGCGGAAAGGCGGTGACCAGCACGGTGGGGGCAAGGCCCGGTGGCGGCAGCACGCCCCGCGCCCCGGCGCCGCGCGTTAGGGTCAGGCGCAACCCGCCTTCGTTTAAGCGGTTGGCCGCGATCATTGTGTTCAAGACCGCCTCCATCCCGGCGGCGTCAAACGGTACAGTCAGGCGCAGCAGCGCGGCCCCGGCGGCCAGCCGGGCATAATGCCGGGCAACGTCCCGCGCCTGGCCCTGCCGCACGGCGATGGTCTCGAACAACCCATCCCCCAGCAGCAAACCGCGATCCATCGGGGAGATGCGCGCCGACTCCGCTGGCAGCAATTCGCCGTTCAGCCAGATCTCAGCCATGCCCAACCGCCAGCAGGTTCGCCACTTTCAGCATCATCTCGTCATACTCCGCCGCCTTATTGCTGTCCCAGGTAATGCCGCCGCCCGCCTGGGCAAACAGCGTCTCTCCCGTGGCGACAAGCGAGCGGATGATGATGGCGCTGTCCATCGCGCCGTCAAAGCCGATCCAGGCCAGCATGCCGCAATAGGCGCCGCGCGGCCCTGCCTCCAGCTCGTCGATGATCTCCATGGCCCGGCGCTTGGGCGCGCCGGTGATGGAGCCGCCGGGGAAGCTGGCGCGCAGCAAATCCACGGCTCCCAGCCCAGGGCGCAACCGCCCGGTGACGGCGGAGACCAAATGATGCGCCTGGGCGAAGGACTCCACCGCGAACAGCTCCGGCACCGCGATGGAACCAGTCTCGCAAACCTGCCCGAGATCGTTGCGCAATAAATCCGTGATCATCAAGTTTTCCGCGCGCTCCTTGGGCGAGGCCAGCAGCGCCTCCCTCGCCACCCGGTCCGCCGCCGCATCCTCATGGCGCGGGGCCGTGCCTTTAATCGGGCGGCTCTCCACATGGCCAT
>JAQUAC010000295.1 GCA_028687415.1 Acidocella sp.
GCCGTCGACGAGGACGAGCCTCAATGACCGGAATCCGCGCCCTCGCCGTCCAGCACGTACACGCGCGAGCAATAGGGGCAGGCGATTTGCTTATCCAGGATACGTAAGTAAACTCGTGGGTGACCGAGCGGACCTACCCCGCCGTCGCAGGAGACCGCACGGGTGTGAACATGAAAAATTTCGGTCGCGTTGATCGCGTCAGTCTGCACGCTCATGGAATTCTGCCTCGTTGGATGAATTTCTGCAGGGGCATGATAGCGGCATTTTCCCCGGTTCCCAAATTCGCCCCGATGCTGGCCATGGGGCTGGCGCTGGCGGGCTGCGCGCCCATACCGTTCGGCGTGCCGCAGGGGAAGCCGGGCTATCCCATTGTCACCAGCGGATATTTTGCGCTGCCGGATGGCGCGCGGCTACCCTACCGGCTTTACCCGGCGCAGGGGCAAGTGCGGGCAGTTGTGCTGGCGCTGCATGGCTATACGGATAGCCGGGATGGCTGGGAGCTTCTGGCGGGCACGCTCAACCCGCAGGGTATAGCCATCTATGCGCCAGACCAGTCCAGCTTTGGCGCCACGAGCAACCGGGGGCATTGGCCGGGCTCGGAGACGCTGGTGGATGAGGCCCGCGACATGGCTGTGCAATTGCGGGCACAATATCCGGGCGTGAAGCTGTATGTGCTGGGCGAGAGCATGGGGGGCGGCGTTGGCCTGCTGCTAGGGGCGGAGCCGAATCCACCGCCGGTGGATGGCTACATCCTCTCCGCCCCGGCGGTGTGGGGCGGGGCGGCGATGAGCCCGCTCTATCGCGCCACGCTGGCGGCAGCGGTGACGATGACTCCGGGGCGGCGGCTCACCGGGCGGCATTTGCATATCAAGGCTAGCGACAACAAGGCGGCGCTGATCGCCTATGGGCGTGACCCGCTGACCATTCATGCGCCACGGGTGGACCAACTCGCCGGGGTGGTGGGGTTGATGGGGCTGGCGCAGGCCGCCTGCGCGGATTTCCGCCAGAAGGCGTTGATTCTGTATGGTGGGAATGATCAGGTGATCCCGGCCTCCGCGATACGCCGTTGCTGGCGCGCGATACCACAGGACGCCCCGGTGACGTTGGCATATTACCCGCCGGATTATCATCTGATTCCGCGCGATTTGGAGCGGGCCGTGCCCAACGCGGATATTCTGGCGTTCATCCAGGGGCGTGGCCTGCCATCGGACGCGCCGAGTCAGGCCACAATCTTCCTGGCGGCTCAGTAAACGCCGGGTTCGTTCACCGGGCGGGGTTTGCCCTCGGCGTCAATGGCGACGAAGGTGAAGATTGCCTTAGTCACGCGGTATTCTTCCTCGCCCACGCGGGCGCGGCGCCAAGCCTCGACCGAGATCTTCATGGAGGTGCGGCCGGTGCTGAGCAGGTCGCAATATACGCTCACCTCATCACCCACCTTCACCGGGCGGATGAAGCTCATGGCGTCGGCGGAAACAGTGACGCAGCGCCCCTGCGAAGCGCGGGCGGCGAGGTTGCCCGCTGCCAGATCCATCTGGCTCATCAGCCAACCGCCGAAAATGTCGCCGTTGACGTTGGTATCCGCCGGCATGGCGATGACGCGCACCATGGGGATACCGGCGGGAGGGAGTTCCCGCCGTTCCTGATCTGCCATTGTTACAGGCTTTTCTCGATCCAGGCCTTCAGTACGGATTTCGGTGCCGCGCCGACCTGCGTGGCGGCGGCTTTGCCGTCCTTAAAGATGATGAGGGTGGGGATGCCGCGCACGCCGAACTGGCTGGGGGTCAGCGGGTTCTCGTCGATGTTCACCTTCACCACGTCCAGCTTGCCGGCGTATTCCTTGCCCAGATCTTCGAGCGAGGGGGCGATGGACCGGCACGGGCCGCACCATTCCGCCCAGAAATCCACCAGCACCGGGGTGCCGGATTTCAGAACGTCGGTTTCGAAGGTCTCGTCGGTAACGGCTTTGCTCATGATACAATCCCAAAAGAGAATTTTCCGTAACATGGAGGCGAATGGACTGCCGATCAAGCCGGGGCGGCGGCATCCAGCAGGGGGGCAGGCACTGGCATGGGGGTGGCCGTCTCGGTCCAGACGAGCAGGCAGCGCACCGGGCGGTTGGGGTTGATTTGTTGCAGGATGGCCCGGTAGGCGGCGAGCTGGCTGATATATTTGGGCGGGATGCCTTCCGGCGAGGCGGGCGGGGCGCGGTCGGTCTTGTAATCGGCCAGTAGAATTTCGGTCTCCGTGACCGCCAGCCGGTCCACCAGCCCGCCGATTTCCACATCCCCGACCACACCAGCAAGCGGGAGTTCCGCCTGCGCGCCGGGGGCGAAGAGGGGGGCAAGGTCCGGTGACTCCAATATGGCCAGCACGGAGGCGGCGATGGCGGCGGCGGACGCGGCTAAAGCGGGTTGGGCGGTGAGGTAGCGCCGGGCGGCGTCGCGCCGGGCTTGGGGAGGTAAATCCGGCAAATGCTGCAACAGCGCGTGTACCGCGAGGCCCTTTTCAAGTGCGGCAGCCCTGCTGGCGCGGGAGGCGGCGCGCTCAACTCCGAGCGGGCTGGCGGCCAAAGCGCGCCGGGAGCCGTCCTCCGTGCCACGGCTGGGGACGATGCGCTCGGGCTTGGTCATTTCCTTATGCGGCGGGGTGGCCTGCCAGTTGGAGGCTGAACCCGCCCAGCCGGGTAAGGTGGTGCTGGTACTGGTGCTGCCGGTGGCGGTTTCGCGGTCTGGGGCGGCGGTTTGCGGGGCTTCGTGGATCAATATGCCGTCTTCGTCCCGCGCGGGCAGGCGGGCAAACCCCAGGCGCACTGTTTCGTACCAGCAGGTTTCGGCGGGTTTTCTGCCCCCTTCGGCGCCGCAAACGAGGATTTCGTCCTCGGCGCGGGTGAGGGCGACGTAGAGCAGGCGGTTATATTCCTCGCGCGCGGCGGCTGTGTCCGCCACCGCAGCCTGGGCCACGGCGTTGGCGCGCAGGCCGCTGCGGGGGCAGAAGACCGGGGTCTGCACGCCTTGCTGCGGCACGTCCAGCCAGAAGAGTTTCTTGTCTGCCTTCGGCAAAGCGGTGGTGTCCGGCAGGATCACGATCGGCGCTTGCAGACCCTTGGCGCCGTGCACGGTCATGATCCGCACCTCGTCGCTCCCGGCCTCTGACTCGCGCTTGATGGAGGCGCCGGATTGCCGCAGCTGGAACACGAAGTTCTGCAATGCGCCGGGCTCGGACTGGGTGAATTGTAACGCCTCGGCGAGGAACTCGTCGATCGGCTCCGCGGCCTCGGCGCCCAAGCGCCGCAGCAGCTTGGCGCGGCCGCCGAGGGGGCCGAGTGCCTCCGAGAGCAGGGCGAAGGGAGAGAGGAAATCGGCCTGGGCGCGCAGGGCCTCGAAGAAAGTTTTTGCCGCCGTCCAGTCCGGGCGCTCGGTGGCGCGGGCGTAGAGGGCTGCCACCAGTGAGGCGCGGCGGTTCAGGGCCAGGTTCATCAGGCTTTCATCGCTCAAGCCGCCCAGCGGTGAGGCTAGGAACTGGCCGAAGGCGAGGTCGTCA
>JAQUAC010000021.1:0-11921 GCA_028687415.1 Acidocella sp.
TCCTCGGCGATGCCGCGCCCTTTCTGCAGGATAACATGACCGTCTCCGTCGCCCTCGTCGAAGGCGACCCGGTCGGCATCACCCTGCCCCCGCACGTCACCCTCGAAATCGTCGAGGCCGACCCGGTGGTGAAAGGCCAGACCGCCTCCTCCTCCTACAAGCCCGCCAAGCTCTCCAACGGCGTCAAAACCCTCGTGCCGCCTTTCATCGAAGCCGGCGAGCGTATCGTTGTGCGCACGGAAGACGGCAGCTACGTGGAACGGGCCAAGGGCTAAGCAAGTCCAGGGGCACCGCCCCTGGACCCTGCTGGGGCCTGAGGCCCCAGCCCCCGCTACTGAGGTTCTGGGAGAGCGGAGTAATGCGCTGCCCAGGGCCTTGATCTTTTTTCCGGCTGCTGCGCGGCGCGTTACTCCGCTCTCCCAGAACCTGACTAATGGGGTTTGGGCCTCAGGCCCAGCGGGGTTCCAAGGGGCGGCGCCCCTTGGCCTTACTTAACACTAGGAACCCATTTCCATGATGCCACGTCTTTCCCCGCATATGACCGTGATGCACGCTGCGGCGAACAAGGCGGCGAAGCGGCTTCTTCGCGACTTCAACGAGGTTGAGAATCTTCAGGTTTCCATGAAGGGGCCGGGGGATTTCGTCAGCCAGGCGGATTTGCGGGCGGAGCAGAGCATCCGTGAGGATCTGGAAAAGGCGCGTCCGGGTTACGCCATGCTGATGGAGGAGGCCGGAGCATCGGGCAGCGACAAATGGGCCTGGCGCTGGCTTGTGGACCCGCTGGACGGCACCACGAACTTTCTGCACGGCATTCCGCATTGGGCGATTTCCATCGCGCTGGAGAAGCGCCTGCCCGAGGGCGGCACCGAGATTACCGCCGCCGTGGTGTATTCCCCGGTGAATGGCGAGCTGTTCTGGGCCGAGAAGGGCTCGGGCGCATATCTGAATGACAAGCGCCTGCGTGTGTCCGCACGGCGGGAGCTGCATACGGCGGTGTTCGCCACCGGCATTCCGTTCGCGGTGTCCTCCGGCTCCACCCGTCTCTCCTTTGCCCGCACACTGGGCACGCTAATGCCGCAGGTGGCCGGCATCCGCCGCTTTGGCTCGGCGGCGCTGGACCTCGCCTGGGTGGCGGCCGGGCGATACGATGGCTATTGGGAGACCGGCATCAAGCCGTGGGACATCGCGGCGGGCATGCTGATCGTGCGCGAGGCCGGTGGTTATGCCACCGATGGCGAGGGCAAGGACGAGATCGCCAACACCGTGGTGGCGGGGAACCCGCATATGCACCCCAAATTGCTTGAGGTGGTGCAAGACGGTCTGGCGGCTTCCCGGGGTTGAGGCTAAGCTTTCACACTGTGAAAGCTCTCTATTTTATTGGCTGTTTGGCGGTGCTGGCACCGGGTTGCGCAAATGCGCAGGTCTCGGTGAACCAGGCCGCGTTGCAGCAACTGGCAGGCATCGCGCCGCCGCCCCCACCGCAGGCCACACCGGCGCCAAAGGCACCGCTCCCGCCAAAGCCACAACACCACCATGCTGCCGTGGCGGCGCGGAAGCCGCCCGCACCCAGGCCCAAGCCAGAGGCGCCGAAAGCCGCAGCTGCTGCGCCTGAGGCCGCCAAACCCGTGGCGCCTGGGCCTGTTTCCGTGGTGGCACCGGTCAAGCCTGCTGCACCCGCTCCAGTACCCGCCGCGCCCACACCGCCGCCCGCCCCTGCCGCGCCCGCTCCGGTGCTGATAAAATTCGCGCCGGACAGCGCCGCGCTGCCGCCCGATGCGGCGGCGCTGATCAAGCCATTCTGCGCTGTGAACGGTGATATCACCGTGGATGCCCACGCCCCGGCCACGCCGGGCGACCCTTCCGCCGCCATGCGGCTCTCTTTGGCCCGCGCCTTGGCGGTGCATGACGCGTTGCAAGCCTGCGGCGTGCCGGCACAGAACATCTTGCCCCGCGCCTTGGGCGCCGTACCGGGCCAGAACGAGGATGAAGCCGTGCTTGGGAGCTCCACAAAATAATGACGAAACCGGCCAGCTACCTCATCCGCATGATCGTGTTCTGCATCGTCGTGTACGGCATCGCGGCGCTGGTCTCGCCGCAACTCGTGCGCTTCTACATGGCCAACCCGCTCATCAACACGGTCATCGTGGTGGTGGAGGCGTTCGGCGTGTTCTGGAACCTGCGGCAGGTGCAGCACCTGTACCCTGAGGTCGCGTGGGTGGAGGAATTCCGCCGCAGCCGGCAGAAGCTGGAGCCGGCTACCCCGCCGGTGCTGCTGGCGCCAATGGCGCGCATGCTGCACGGCCGGGCCGATGGCGAGCGGCGCTTCACCCTCTCCGGCCAGGCGATGACCACGATCCTGGACGGCATCTCCACCCGGCTGGATGAGAGCCGCGAGCTCTCGCGCTACGTTACCGGGGTGATGATCTTTCTGGGTCTGCTCGGCACCTTCTGGGGGCTGCTGCATACGGTGAATTCCGTGGCCCAAGTCATTAACGGCATGAGCCTGGCGGATGGCGACGTGAACGCCATGTTCGCGCAGCTTAAATCCGGGCTGGCGGGGCCGCTGGCGGGCATGGGCACGGCGTTCTCGTCCTCCATGTTCGGCCTTTCCGGCGCGCTGATTTTGGGCTTCCTCGACCTCACCGCCGGGCAGGCGATGAACCGCTTCTTTAACGAGCTGGAGGAATGGCTGGCGGGGCTGACGCGGCTTTCCACCGGCGTGCTGGCGGGCGATGGCGAGGCGAGCGTGCCCGTGTACGTACAGGCGTTGCTGGAGCAGACAGCGGAGAACATGGAGGCGCTGCAAAGGCTGCTGACGCGCGGCGAGGAAGGGCGGGCACAGAGCAACACGGCGCTGGTCTCGCTGAGCGAGCGCATGGCGTATCTGGCGGACACGCTGCAGGTAAACCAGAAACTGATGGAGAAGCTGGCCGAGGGGCAGACGGCGCTGAGCCGCCTGGGCGAGCAGAAGCCGGCCGATGACGTGGCGCGGGCACATCTGCGCAATATCGAGCTGCTGATGAGCCGCCTGCTGACCGAGACCGAGCAGGGCCGCACCCAAGGGCTGGCCGAGCTACGCAGCGATCTCAAAGTGCTGACGCGCACCCTCGCCGCCAGGGCGGACGAAGCGCGGCCATGAGCCGGCGGCGCAACAGCGGCAACGGGCTGGAGGCTTGGCCGGGCTATGTGGACGCGCTGTCCACCCTGCTCATGGTCACCATCTTCGTGCTGCTGGTGTTCGTGCTGGCCGAGGCGTTTCTATCCTCGGCGCTGAAGGGGTCGGACAACACCATCGCGCTACTGAAGGAACAAATCGCGCAGTTGACCGAAAGCCTGTCGATGGAGACGTCGAAGGACACCACCTTGACCCAGGAGCTGGCGGCGCTGAACGCGCAGCTGGCGAGCGCACAGGCTGCCAATACCGGGCTAACGCAGCAGCTGGCGGGGGATACGAGCACCATCGCCAGCCTGCAGGCGGCGCAGAAGGGGCTGACGCAGCAACTCTCCGACGCTCAGGCGCAAATGGCCTCCGCCACCGGGCGCATCAGCGCCCTGCAAGCGCAGATGGTGACGGTGGAAGGCTCGCCGGAGATGCAGGCACAACTTACCGACACGCAGGGCAAACTGGCCGCGCAGCAGAAAATCTCCGCCGACGCGCTGGCCCAGGTGGCGCTGCTGAACCAGCAGATGGCGGCGCTGCGGGCGCAGCTTGCTGCTCTGGCCCAGGCGCTGGACGCGGCCAAGGCGGCGGATGTGAAGGATCAGGTACAGATCGTGGATTTGGGCAAGCAGCTGAACGAGGCGCTGGCCCGCAAGGTGGCAGAATTGCAGCAATATCAGAGCGTGTTCTTCCGCGCGCTGAGCGAGAGCCTGAAGGGCGAGAAGAACATCAAGGTGGTGGGCGACCGCTTCGTGTTTGAGAGCGACGTGCTCTTCCCCGTGGACGAGGCGACGATCACTCCAGCGGGGCAGGCCGAGATCGCGCAGGTGGCCGAGGCGGTGAAAGAGATCACGGGCAAGATTCCGCCCAACGTGAACTGGGTGCTCTCCGTGGATGGCTACGCCGACGCGCAGCCCATCAAGGGCGGGCCGTTCAAGTCGAATTTCGACCTATCCTCCGCCCGCGCGCTAGCAGTGCTGGATTTGCTGATCGCCGATGGCGTGCCCGCGAACCGGCTGGTTACCTCCGGCATGGGGTCGAACAACCCGATCGCGCCGGGGAACACGCCAGCGGATTACGCGCAGAACCGCCGGATCGAATTCCGGCTGACCACGCCCTGATGGAATTGGCCGCTAAAAAAGCCGCCTTGCGGGCGGAGATGACCGGCCTGCGCGCGAGCTGGGACCCAAGTGTGGGCGCAATGCTGGCGGCGCATGTTCTGGCGGCTTGCATTGTGCCGCCGGGCGCGGTGGTGGCCGGGTTCTGGCCGATGCCGGGGGAGATCGACATCCGCCCGCTGCTGGAAGCACTGCATGAACGCGGGCACCGCATCTGCCTGCCAGAAACACCGAAAATGGGCCTCCCGCTGATCTTCCGCGCCTGGACGCCGGGGACAGACATGGTGACGGGGCGGTTCGGCACCTGTCACCCCCTGGGCGAGATCATCCATCCGGACCTGCTGCTGGTGCCGCTGCTGGCCTTCGACGCGCAAGGCAACCGGCTGGGCTATGGCGGCGGGTATTACGACCGCACGCTGGCGCAACGGCCCGATGCATTTCGCCTGGGCTGCGCCTTCGCGGCACAAGAGGTTTCCAATGTGCCGGTGGAAGCCACGGATCTGCCGCTGCACGCGGTGGTGACAGAGGCGGGGCTCCGCATCCTCTAACCCTGCGTGCGTCCGAACGGTACCCACGCCGCGAGCCAGACAATGGCGATGCCCGCGCAAACGCCGCATGCAACCTCAGAGAGACGCTCGGCCAGCATGCCCTCGGGCGTGCCGACATGCGGCACAAGCAGGATGATGGTGGCGGTGATGCCGGAGAGCTGGCTCGCCGTGGGCACCCGCAGCACCCAGCATATGGTGACGGCCAGCGTTACCGCGCCCAGATAGACCGGCAGCCCGTCCCCGAAGGTGAGGAACATGAGCAGCGCGGCCAAGCCGCCGACCAGCCCGCCGATGAACTGGTTGCGCGCGGAATTGGCGGTGGCGTGGAACTCCGTCTGCACCACGGCGATGGCGGCAATGGCTCCCCAAAACGCCTGCGTCAGGCCCAACGCATGGGGAGGAAAATAGGCGATCAACGCCGCGGCCGCGGACATGAGGGCATGGCGCAGGCCGCCCTTTAGGGTCTGGATGAATTCACGCATGGCGCAAAATGTAGAATGGGCACGGGCGGACGCATAGACACCAAAAAAAAGCCGGCCACTGTGAAGCGGCCGGCTTTTCCTAATTCACGAGGCTTTACGCCGCGCGGGTCTTACGCTGCTCACCGTATTGCGGGCGGCGCGGCTTGGGCTTGCGCACCACCAAGTCCGGGTGGCGCTGCGGCTTGCGGGCGGGCTGGGCGTGGGCCGGGCGGGTACCGCTGGCCACTTCCATTTTAACGCCGGTCAGTTTCTCGATGGCGTTGAGGAAAGGCAGCTCGGTCGCGTCGCAGAACGCCACGGCAATACCTTCCGCGCCGTTACGTGCCGTACGGCCAATGCGGTGCACGTAGCTCTCCGGCTCGTTCGGCAGCTCGTAATTCACCACGTGGGAAACGCCGGTCACGTCGATGCCGCGCGCGGCAAGATCGGTGGCGACAAGCACACGCACATCGCCGGACTTGAAGGCTTCCAGCGCACGCTGGCGGGCATTCTGGCCGAGATTGCCATGCATGGCGGCGGCGGAGATCTTCTCCGCGTTCAGCTGCAGGGCCACGCGGTCCGCGCCGCGCTTGGTGCGGGTGAAGACGATGGCACGGGTAAAGGAGGGGTCATGCAGCAGGCTGCTGAGCAGCGCGCGCTTGGCCCCGGCATCCACGAAATGCACCGTCTGCTCGATGCGCGACGGGGTGGAGGAGATGGCTTGAATGGCCACCCGCACCGGGTCACGCAGCAGGCCCTCGGCCAGACCGGAGATTTCCGCCGGCATGGTGGCGGAGAACAGCGCCGACTGGCGGCGCGTCGGCAGGGCAGCAACAACCTTGCGGATGTCCGGCATGAAGCCAAGGTCCAGCATGCGGTCGGCTTCGTCCAGCACGAAGAACTGGCACTGGTCGATCAGCAGGTTGCGCGTGCTCATCAGGTCGCAAATGCGCCCCGGCGTGCCGACAACGATGTCCGCGCCGCGGGACATGCGGTTAACCTGCCCCATGCGGCCTACGCCGCCGACGACGAGCACGGTGTTCAGCCCCAGACCGGCACCGAATTTCTTGAATTCCTGCTCGATCTGCACGGCCAGCTCACGCGTCGGCGCCAAGATCAGCGCACGGGTGGCGAAGCGGCGGGAATGCAGCTTGTTGGCGGCCATCGCCTGCAAAATCGGCAGAGCGAAGGCAGCGGTCTTGCCGGTACCCGTCTGAGCGATGCCCAGCACGTCCTTGCCCGCCAAGCCGGCAGGCAGAGCACCTTCTTGAATCGGGGTCGGCTTCTCAAAGCCGGCGGCTTTCAGCGCGCCGAGAATCGAACCAGCGAAACCAAAGGATGCAAAAGTAATTTCAGTCATAAACAAACGTCTCCGGCGCCAGGGAAATACTCCATGGCGATATTGTCCGGCTTCCACGCGCGATATTGGAAAAGGACGGGTATAAAAATGCCCGAGAAGGGGCGTCCCCGCCCCCAAAAGACAAACCAGCCGCCAAGGCCATGGCACAAATGCCCTGGTCGCGCATTCGCGGCTAGTGAGAACCTTATGCACGTGCCGCACCGCACAACGCAAGCACATTCACGCAGCCCTGCCGCGCGGAGGCTGCGGCGAGAAGGCCAGGGCTCCTCCCGTTCAAGGTAGAGCCTTGAGAATATAAAAAGGGCCCGCAAGGGGCCCTTTTCTTATAAACCGAATGAGTGAGTTCCAAGGGCTTGGCCTTGGGAGGCCAGGGGACAAAGCCCCTGGCCTTTCCGTTCCTAGTCTCCTGCCGCCGGGTGCATGGCGCCGAGCCGGGCAGGCTGCCGTGCGGCGGCGGGCAGAGCGGCGGGCTTGGGCGCCTTGGCCGGCATGGCGGCAAGGATGGAGACGCCGACCGAGGAGAGATAGGGCAGCGACTGGGTGAAGAGCACGGCGCACCACAGTTTGGTCTCCAGCGTGGCCCAGTGGTGGCCGAAGCCGACACCGAGCAGCGCACCCCAGGTGAGGGCGAGGAGAACAAGTTCCTCGCGGGCCATCACCAGCCCCTGCACCAGAGCGGGGGCGTTGTTCATCTTCGGGGTGCGGAGGAATGGGAGCTTGTTGGTGAACAGGCCCTTCCAGACCGCCTTGCCGATGCTGTGGGAGAGCGCGAGGCCCGCCACCGCCGCGCCGATGCGGTCCATGAAGCCGCAGGGGACTCGGTTCTTATAGAGAGCGAGGATCTGCACGATCTTGAAGAAGAACAGGCCGATGGAGGGCAGCATGAACAGCGCGATGGGAAACTCGAAGCGCACCGGGTCCAGGATCAGGCCGAGCGACCAGGCCAGACCCAGGGTGACGAAGACGAGCCCCAGCGCATCGCCGAACCAGGGCAGCCAGCCGGTGACGAAGTGCCAGCGCTGGCCCTGCGTCAGCTCCTTGTTGAAGGGGTTGAACAAGGCGGCGGCATTGGCGCGGACGATGCGCATGGCACCGTAGGCCCAGCGATAGCGCTGCTTGCGGAAGGCGTTGTAGTCATCGGGCATCACGCCCTTGCCGAAGGATTTCTTGGAGTACACAGCCTCGTACCCGGCGCGGAAGAGGCGCAGGCCCAGCTGGGAGTCCTCGGTGATGCACCATTCGGCCCAGCCATTCTCGTTCACCAGCGCGTCCTTGCGCACCAGGGTCATGGTGCCGTGCTGGATGATGGCGTTGCGCTCGTTGCGGGTGACCATGCCGGCGTGGAAGAAGCCCGCATATTCCCAGAACATCATGCGCTTGAAGATGCTGCCGTCATTGTCACGGTAGTCCTGCGGGGACTGGGTGAAGCCGACCTTGGGGTTGTCAAAGGCGGGAACCATGCTGCGCAACCAGTCCGGGTCCACCAGATAGTCGGAGTCGATCACACCGATGATCTCGGCATCCGGGGCGGTTTCACGCAGCGCGAAGTTCAGCGCGCCAGCCTTGTAGCCCTTGTACTTGCCCAGGGTGAAGAAGCGGAATTTGGGGCCCAGGCGGGCGCAATGCTCGGCCACCGGCTCCCACACATGCGGGTCCATGGTGTTGTTGTCGATGACCAGAACCTCGAAGCGGTCGTAGTCCAGCGCGGCCAGGGCATCGAGCGTCTGGCGCACCATGTGCGGCGGCTCGTTGCAGATGGGCAGATGGATGGAGACCTTCGGCAGATTCGCACCAGAAGGCGCCGGGATGGGCTCAAAATGGCGCTTCTGCACACGACCGAAGATGGTCTCTACGAGGTCGAAGCTATCCGCGATGAGCAGGAAGAGCAGGAGCCCCTGGCCCAGCGCCAGCGTGCCCCACACGGCGGCGGCGCCCAGCGAGAGATAGGTGGAGCCCATGTTCATCAGCAGCATGGCGAGGGTGGCGGTGAAGCCTTCCACCAGCGCTGCGAAGACGAGCTTGCCGGGGAGGCGGATGTCCGGACGGCGGGAGAGCAGCGCCATGGTGGCGGCAAGGCTCAGCAGCGCGCCGCCAAGGGCGTAGAAGATCCAGTCTTTATGGTTCTCAACCGGGCCGGTCAGCGACCATTTGGCCTGACGGTCCAGCGTGAACATGCCCCAATACCCGGCGGCGCGGCCCTCGAAGCTGGTCTTCCAGGGCTGGTCGAAGGCTTCCATCACGAAGTAGTCGATATGGTCCTTCTGCGCGAGGTTGAAGAAGTCACGCATGAAGCGCGCCTGGTTCACCGTGTTCGCGCGGGCGGCGCCGATGTCGATACCATCGGAGGGCCAGCCGATCTCGCCGATGATGATGCGCTTGTTGGGAAATTTGTCGTGCACCGCGGTCAGGCGGTTCATCGCGTCCTGCACGGCGATAGCCTCGGGCACGCCCTCCCAATAGGGGAGCAGGTGCACGGTGATGAAATCGACCTGGCTGGCGAGTTCAGGGTGCTTCAGCCACACATGCCAGGGCTCGGCGGTGGAAACCGGCACATGGGTCTGCGCCTGCACCTGACGGATGTCGGCAACCAGCTCCGGCACGGTCATGTCGCCGCGCAGGATGGTCTCGTTACCGACCATGACCTGCTTCACGTCCGGGTTGGCATTGGTCACCCGCACCAGCTTGGCCAGCTCTCTCTCGTTGGCCTCCGGGTGACGGTCCAGCCAGCCGCCCAGGGTTACGTTCAGCTTCATGCCCTTGGCCAGGGCCGGGATCTGCCCGAGATCGCCCTCAACCGTGTAGGTGCGGATGTTGTGGGTGTATTTGGAGGCAAAGGCGAGGTCGGACTTGATTTCCGCCGTGCTGGGGTATTTGCCGGTCTCGGGGCTTTCCCCCTTGTGGAAAGGCGAGAACGCGAAGCCACCGATTTCCCCATGGTAGGGGGCAATGTTCGTGGCCGGACGGTTCGCCTCGGCCCAAAGGCCGAACGCGACCACGCCCACGCCCAGCGCCGCTGCCCAGGAGCTGGGGCTGGCCCAGCCCCGGCGGGCCTTTTGCGTGGAAACCTGTGCTTCCTGGCGATGGATTTGCGAATGGTACGTCATTGCGTTCGTCCAAAATTCCCCGGGACCAGCCCCGTGTGTAACATTCAATGACATTTCAGTAAGGCGCCCGCTGGGCGCGATTGTGGCCCAACTAAGGCAGCCCCCTATTTATTTCGTACCTCCCACGGCTGCGCAGGGCGGAATTTTTAGCTAGAACACTTGCATGCCCCTCGTTCTGCAACTGCTCATCCTTGCTGTCCTTATCCTCCTGAACGGCGCTTTCTCGCTCAGCGAGCTTGCCCTGGTTTCTGCCCGCCGGGCCATGCTCACCCTGCTGGAGCGCCAGGGGGTGCGGGGGGCGGCGCGGGCGCGGGCGTTGGCGGACAACCCGCACAGCTTCCTACCGGCCTCGCAGTTCGGCATCACGCTCATCGGCATCCTCACCGGCGTGTTCGGCGGCGACCAGCTCGGCGCCCGGCTGGAGGTGCCGTTCTCGCACATCCCGCACCTTGCTCCTTACGCCAGCCCGGTGGCGATGGTGGTGACTGTGCTGGCTATCACCTTCCTGACCCTGGTGTTCGGCGAGCTTGTGCCCAAGCAGCTGGCACTGCGCCACCCGGAGCGCGTGGCCGCCGCCATCGCCCAGCCACTGGCGATTGTGGCTACAGCCGCCGCCCCCGCCGTGTGGCTGCTCGGCAAGGCCACGGATTTAGTGCTGCGGCTGTTCGGCCCGGCTGGCGAGGACCGCCGGGCGATGAGCGAAGAAGAGCTGAAGGCCATGCTGGTGGAGGGCGCTGAGATCGGCGTGCTGGAGACCGAGGAGCGTGACATTATTGAGCGCGTGCTGCGTCTGGCGGACAAGCCGGTGCGTGCGATCATGACGCCGCGCACCGAGATCGCTTGGATCAACCGCACCGCGCCGAAGAGCACCATCATCGCCGCCCTGCGCGCGGCACCACATTCGCGCTTCGTGGTGTGCGACGGCGCGATCGACAATGTTGCCGGTGTGGTGCAGGCCAAGGATATTCTGGACCGTATGCTGGACGGCAAGGACTTCTCCCTGGCGGCGGCGCTACGCCAGCCCATGGCCATCCCGGATTCCGTCTCGGCGCTGGAGGCGCTGGAGCGGCTGAAGGCGGATGCACTCGGCATCGCCATTGTGCTGGACGAGTATGGCAGCTTCGAGGGCATGATCACCGCCGCCGACGTGTTGGAAGCCATTGTCGGCGACGCCGAGGATGCGGGGCCGAGGGAAGGGACGGAAGAACCCTCCGACACCGTGTACGAACTGGACGGCCTAACCCCGATGGATGAGATAAAAGCCAGGCTGCATCTGCCAGCTTTGCCGAATGAGGGGTCGTTCCATACGCTCGGCGGGCTGATTCTGGCACTGCTACTGCGCCCCGCGCGCAAGGGCGACGCGATTGTGTTCGGCGGCTGGAAGTTCGAGGTGCTGGCGATGGACGGGCGGCGCGTGGAGCGGGTGAAGGTGGCGCGGGAGACGGAGGGGTAGCTCTCGTCTCTGCTTAACACTCACGAGCGCCTGCGTTTCACGTCGCTCCATTTTTGAACTCATTCCGAACAACGCATGTGGCAACCGAAGCAAATCAATGAAACCAGTCAATAACATTGGGTTTTTACGGTTACTTTTCGCAAGCTGCGTCATTATTGGTCATGCGCCTGAACTTGCCGACGGCAATCGGAGTAGAGAACCACTCACCTGTATCTTCCATACACTCTCTCTTGGTGAACTTTCTGTTGACGCGTTTTTTCTGCTCAGCGGCTACCTTATAGCGGCGAGCATGGTAAACTCTCATTCCGCCACAACTTATTTCAGACGGCGTATTGTTCGTATCTACCCCGGATATCTTGCCGCTTTTGCAATTGTTATCTTTGCCCTTGGCCCATGCCTTGGAATCAAGATTGAACCTGCTTTAGAAATAATCTTTCGTACAGTTCTGTTACTTCCACCAGCAAACAGCCCTCAACTCGCCCCATTGCATTATCCAAACCTGGATGTCGTAATGTGGACCATTTCCTATGAATTTCGGTGTTATATATTCCTTGCCCTCTTCAATAAATTTGGTCTTTTCCACAAGCGCTTAATGGCGGTTGTCGTAATATCCTTGGCTGCCACGTCATTTGCAGCAACGTTCAACAGCATCCACGAGGACCTACACCGATTCGGACAGAATGGATTGGTTTGGTTAATACTTGAAGACCCGGCGGC
>JAQUAC010000021.1:11931-14676 GCA_028687415.1 Acidocella sp.
ACTGGCTTACTCCAAAGAGAGTGCTTATTTGTACCCTTCTTGCAGCCATTTTAATGTTCAATCTTCATACCGCCGAACTAGGACTAACCAGCTTTGGTAGCGTAACGTTATTCTGGCTTGCGCTTAAAGCTAATCTGGGGCCGTTTCAACGTATAAACAACGACTGGGATATAAGTTATGGTACGTATCTTTACGGCTGGCCCGTAGAAACAACGGTATTATGGCTAAACCATAACATTTCACCGCTTCTACTGGTAACGATTTCCTTGCCTGTTGCGTATCTCTTCGGTGTTGCAAGCTGGCTTCTTATTGAGCGTCCGGCAAAAAAAATGTGGAAAGTACCATTGCGCCTGCCTGCCGCCACAGTGACTATGGCGGCAGAGGATGTCTCTTGAAGGATTTTTCACCAATATGGAGTGAAATCACCCCATCCCCTTCTCCACCGCCCGCGCCACCCGCAACACCACATCATCACGGTAAATCGGCGCGGCAATCTGCACCGCCGTCGGCAGCCCGGTTGCGTCCACGCCCATGGGGAGCGAGATCGCCGGCTGGCGGGTGAGGTTGAACAGAAACGTCCAGGGTGCCCAATCCTGCCAGAGTGCCGCCACGGGGTCCGCCAGCGGCGCGTCCGCCAAGGGTGCCACATGCGGCACGGCGGGGCAGAGGATTGCGTCCACCTCCAGCATTGCCATGGCGTTGGCGGCCTGCACGCGCAGCGCCTCGGCTGCCATAACCTCCAGACCAGAGGTGGACCGAAACCGTTCCGCCACGTCAACCAGCCCGGTATCGAGCAGCGCTCGTTCATCCGGCGCCACCAAATCCACCGCGCGGGCCAGCGCCACGCCCCAGATTTTCGAGAAGATATCTGAAACATCCGGCAGCGCCACGCGCAGGCTTGCCACGCGTGCCCCCTGCCCTTCCAGGATGCGCCGTGCCTCGTCCAGCGCCGCTTGCCCACCCGCATCCACGCTTGCGGCAAAGCCGGGGCTTTCCAGCACGCCGATGCGCAGACCCGCCACACTGTCCTCTATGCCCGCCAGGAAGTCGCGTTTGGGTTCCGGCAGGGAGAACGGGTCGGCGGGGGCGAACCCGGCCATGACGGAGAGCATCAGCGCCGCGTCGCGCACGGAGCGCGTCATCGGCCCCGCCACCGCCACATGGCCAAACGCGCCCAGCGGCCATTGCGGCACGCGCCCAAAGCTCGGCTTGAGGCCAACAACGCCACTCCAAGCGGCGGGGATGCGGATGCTGCCTCCGGCATCGGTACCCACATGCAGCGGGCCGAAGAACGCCGCCGCTGCCGCCGCGGCACCAGAGGACGAGCCGCCCGGCGTGTGCGCGGTATTCCACGGGTTGCGGGTGATGCCGGTGAGCGGATTGTCGCCCGGGGATTTCCAGCCGAATTCGGTGGTGGTGGTTTTGCCGATAATCACCGCCCCGGCTTCGCGCAGGGTGGCGACAAGCGGCGCGTCCTGCGCCGCGGGTGCGGCGGAGGTGGTTTTGCTGCCGCGCCGCGTGGGCAGACCGGCGACGTCCACAAGGTCTTTCACCGTCACCGGCACGCCGTCCAGCGCGCCTTGCGGCTCGCCGCGCGCCCAGCGGGCGGTGCTCTCCCGCGCCGCCTGCAGCGCCTGCCCGTTCATCACGGCAAAGGCGTTGATCTCGGGGTTGCGGCGGGCGATGCGCTCCGTCACCGCCTGTAAGGCCGCGAGCGGGGTGAGCTTCCTGGCGGCATAGGCAGCGAGGAGCTGCTCCGCGTCTAGCGTGGCGGGTTCTGTTACATCCATGACGGCACCGGTAGGTTTTTGGAACGCAGGAATTCCGGGTTGAACAACTTGCTCTGGTAGCGCGCCCCGCCGTCGCACAGAATGGTGGCTATGGTGTGCCCCGGCCCCATCTCCCGCGCCACGCGGATGGCCGCCGCCACGTTGATGCCCGCCGAGCCGCCGACCGAGAGGCCCTCATGGATCAGCAGATCAAACACCTGCTCCAGCGCCTCGGGGTCGGGGATGCGCACGGCATCGTCGATGGCCACGCCTTCAAGGTTGCCTGGCACGCGGGACTGGCCGATGCCCTCGGTGATGGAAGAGCCCGCCACGCTGAGATCACCATTCTTCACCCAGCCGTAGAGGCCGCTGCCCTCCGGGTCCGCCAACACGATTTTTACGCCGGGGTTATGCGCCTTCAGCGCCATGGAGACGCCCGCCAGAGTGCCACCAGTGCCGCAGGCGCAGGTGAAGGCGTCGATCTTGCCGCCGGTCTGGGCCCAGATTTCCTCGCCCGTGGTGGCGCGGTGGCCTTCCCGGTTCGCCAGATTGTCGAACTGGTTTGCCCACACAGCCCCCAGCTCCTCGGCCAGGCGGCGGGAGACGTGAACGTAATTACCGGGGTCCTTGAATGGCTTGGCCGGAACCAGGCGCAAATCCGCGCCGATCATGCGCAGGAAGTCGATCTTCTCGCGGCTCTGCGTCTCCGGCATGACAATGATGCATTTATACCCGAGTGCATTAGCCACCAGCGTCAGCCCGATGCCGGTATTACCCGCCGTGCCCTCCACAATAACGCCACCCGGTTTGAGCGCGCCGCGAGACTCGGCATCGCGGATAATGGCCAGCCCAGCACGGTCCTTCACCGAACCGCCAGGGTTGAGAAACTCCGCCTTGCCGAGAATTTCGCAGCCCGTGGCGGCGGAAGCCCGCTTCAGCCGTATCAATCGAGTGCCACCAATCGCCCCGATCAGCC
>JAQUAC010000296.1 GCA_028687415.1 Acidocella sp.
TGAAGCACCTCGACCCGCTCCCCCGGCAGGGGCACGGCGTAGAAATGCAGATGAGGGTGGGCCTCGTCCGTGTGCTCCACCACGGAGCGCAGCCGCTCGCCGTATTGCTCCCGCAGCCACGCCACGGTGGCTTCACGAAAGCGGGGCCAGTCCTGGCGCTGCTCTGCGGGCAGGGACACCACCCCGGCGGCCAGGGCGAGGCCATCGGCGCGCAGCTTGCGCCCCTTGGCGTCCTGGCTGCTGTCGGCCCAATCGTGGGCCAGCTTGGCGGCCTCGGCTGGCGTGCAGCCGTGCAGCACCTTGGGCGGCTGCGGCTGGGCGACGTGCGGGCAGGCGTCAGGCTCGCGCATGGACTCGGCTGCGATCTCTCGCGCCGACCATTTGCGCGGCTGGCCGTGCTGCTTGGAGCCATGACGCGCGTAGCTCTCCAGGTGCAGGAATTGATACCCCATGGCGCCAGTGTAGCGGGCTTGGTTTCATAAGCATAGTGACCGACTATGCTTATCTGCGATAAGCGTCGGCCCGCTGCGCGGGAACAGCCAAGACACTAGCCCCCCAGAGGGGGGCGACCGGCCCCCCTTCGCCCATCCTTCGGTGGGCTGCGCGCTTCGCTTGCGGCGTCCCGCCCGCCGCCTAGGGCGGCTCCACGGCGGCGGGGCGTGCCGCCCCCCGGCCCCCCTGGGCTGCGCCCCCTGTGGCCTCTCGGCCACGGGCCCCTGCTGCCTGCCGACCAGCGGGGAGGGGCAAGCGCAGCGCGCAGGCCGAAGGCCGGAGGGTTCCCGCATTCGGGGGAAATTTTTAAAAAGGTGGGCCGTGCGGATGCACGGCGGGGGGTTCCGGGGGGCGTGCCCCCCGGTGCAGTGGAGCGGTGGGCAACGCGTGTGCGGGCGGTGGGCGGCCAGGGGTCAACGCGCAGCGTTGTCCCCGCCGTCCACGGGCCGCAGCGTTGTCCACGGCGGAACGGGCCACAGGGCGCAGCGGTTGAGGCTGTTTGAACAATCTAATAGGGCAAACATTTTTTGTTTTATGGGCTGACCATCGCAGAAACCGCGCCAGTGCTGGGTTTCAGGCTGAGTACTGTATAAAAAAATAGGTGCAGCAGGATGCACAACGTTGTGCATTTTGACGACAGTTTTGCAGTCAAAACGACAGATTTTGACCTTTTGAAGTGCATAATAAGTGCATTCAAACTCATCTAAGATGCAAACAAATGCCCAATGTAACCCTCCCGGAAAAAAATGGCCGCGGCCAGCAACAAGGCTGGTTGCAGGTCGATAAGAAAGTCCATCAGTTGATGTGGCAATTCGGGTTAAAGAACCCGACGGGCCTAGCCGTCCTGCACTTCTTGACCAGTCGCCTGCATAGGGGCACGAACGGCGTTGTGATGAGCTATGCGGCGATGGCGGCAGCAATGGGGATTGCAGACAGGACGGCCAAGAACGCCATTGCAGCGCTTGCTGATGCCCGCTTTATTCAGATCCTCAAGTCCGGGAAGTCGAACGTTTACATCATCAATTCGCAGGTGGCATGGCAGGGTGAACGAGGGGCGCGCTTTGCTGCGTTCAACTCCGAAATCATCCTGGCAGAGCAGGAGCAAGTCGAGTCCGTGGACAAGCTGATCGAGGACGCACGAGGGCTAATCCAAGTCCCCCAGTTGGAGCCTGGGGAGAGGTTTCTTGTCGGAAACGAGGACGGCCCGCCGCCCGATCAACAGGAGTTGCATCTGCCATGAAAGAGCTGACTCTGAAAGAGCTGGGTGACCGCCTGAACTACAAGGCGAAGCCTGCCCCGCATAGGGTGAACATCCGTGTGCCATTTGCCGACAAGGAGCAAGCGAAGGCGCTTGGAGCTAAGTGGGACGGCACCCTCAAAACTTGGTACATCCCTGCGGATATGGACATGGGGAAGTTTCGGAAATGGCTTTGAGAACCGAAGGAGGTTTGACTATGAGCACAACGACCCACTACGAAAACGCCAACTTCCTGCGCGAGCTGGCCGAGAGCCTGCCGCGCATTTGGCCCAACGGCACCCCGGCTAGGACTGAACTGCTGCAACGGCTGGCCGATGAAGAACTCGCCCAGGCACAGCACAGCGAATGGATACGAGCCAAGGTGGCAGCGGCCAGGGCTGACACCCGCCCCACGCTGACCACGGATGAAGTCCGCGCCAGCCTCAAAGCCCGCTATGAGAGGTTGCGCGATGCATCGCGTTGAGTGGAGCGCAGCAGCCCACGAGGACGTTTCCGCCCTGTTCGACTACGTGGCCGAGCATGATTCCCTATGGGACGCCGCCAAGCTCTGCGAGCGGGTGCTGAACAGCACCGACAAACTGGCGGAATTTCCCCGGCTGTATGAGGCTGCGCCAGAGTACGGTGAGGGCGTGCGCCGGATCAGTCTGGCCGGGCAGCATGTGCTCTACGAGGTGGACGACCAGGAACAAATCGTTCGCGTCCTGGCCGTTGTCGGCCAGCGGCAGAACCCGCGCCGGATCAAGG
Source organism: Acidocella sp. (assembly GCA_028687415.1). Classification (GTDB taxonomy): domain Bacteria; phylum Pseudomonadota; class Alphaproteobacteria; order Acetobacterales; family Acetobacteraceae; genus Acidocella. The sequence continues at coordinate 2,495 of JAQUAC010000296.1, forward strand.
GCGAGTTATGACGTCCCGCCAGCAGCTCCGCGCCCGCTATCCGGCCATCCTTGAACGGGCATCCCTCAGCTACGGGCCGGGTTGGGACGGACTGATGGAGGCCCTTTGTGAGCGCCTAGAGTTCCATGCAGACCACAACGCCATGCCGCCTGTCCAGGTCACCCAGGCCAAAGAGAAATTCGGCGAGTTGGTGGTGCTGTACCTGGGTGGCGACCGCTACGCGGGCGGGCTCATCGACATGGCGGAAGCACTGTCGGCCCACGTCTGCGAGCTGTGCGGCAACGCAGGGGCATTGCAGGAGGGGCCGCCGTTCCGCACGCGCTGTCCTGAGCACGTTGACACACGCCTCAGCGACTATCTCAAAAAACCGTGACCCCAGCACTGGCGGCTCAGCGATCCATGTCGTGGTCGCGCTGCGGCCGTAGTGCCCGCAGCTCGTCAATGGCTTGATCCCGCCCGCTGCGGTACAGCTCGGCCAGCTCGTCGGCCTTGTCCGCCCGCTTGCGCTGCTGCTCAAGCTCCCGGCGCAGCTCCTGCGCCTGCCTCTCGGCCAGCTCAGCGCGTGCCGTGTTGTCGGTGGACTCCAGCACCTGCACACGCTGCACCATGCGCGCCGCCTGCTTGCCGTCGAAGTCGGCCCGCGCCGCTTGCGCCGCAAGTGGCCGCGCCCGCTCCTGCACCAGCTCAGTGAGCCGCGCCGCAAGCTCGTCTGCCGTTTCGTACTCATCGCCCAGCAGCCGCTTGCGCGTGACCTGCTTTTTCACGTCCTGGGGCGTGATGACCAGCTCGGCGGGCACCGGCTGCGCCAGTGAACGGGCCTGCTCCTGTTCGGCCTTCCAGGCTCCCCGCGTCAGCCGACGTTTACCCGGCCCCCTGCGTGTAAGCGCGAAATGGGCCGCTACAGCGCGCTGGAAGTCGTCCTGCCACCCCACCATTGCCTGCTTGTATGCGGCGTTCTGTGCGCCCTTCTTGGCCCCTTGCTGGGCCTTTTTGGCGGCGGCCTGCCTTCCTGGGTGAAGCACCTCGAAGCGCTCCCCCGGCA